>NZ_JBFTQG010000016.1:0-129707 GCF_056398885.1 Cupriavidus sp. 01T418 | reverse complement strand
ACTACACGCTTTCCAAGCGGACTGATATCTACCTGACCACGGCATATGCAAAGAATGCGGGTCTGGGACTGGATTCCCCGACGATTGGCTATGCCAACAGCCTATCCCTTGGCAATAGCTACACGCTTGCCAGCGGCCAAAGCAATATGCTCGGTGTCGCCCTGGGTATTCGCCACAAGTTCTAAGGGCGGTCCAACGGCATGTGAAAAGGTCTTATTTGCGCAGTGGTGCGGGCAGCCAGCGGATACGCTCGCGTGCATCCAGCTCCCTCATGCTCTTTGTGCCGCTTTTGCGGCACTTTTTTTGGGTTGCGCCCGGCAGGGCGCACTCACTTTAGGGTGAAAGTCCCTCAGACGCTTTCCTCATCTCATTGGTGGAGTGGACCTATTCTTATAAAAACCTGGTCTTGGGTTGAGTTAATTAATTTTGATAGAGGTTGCGTATGAAATGGTCTTTCAAGAATTTTCGAATCGGGACACGACTGGCTATCGCTTTCTCGGTCAATTTGATCTTGCTCGTAATTATTGCTGTCGTCGCGATAACGAAGATGAGTCAAATGAACGAAAATACAAACTTGATCGTGTCGGATACTTTGGTGAAGACCATGGAGTTCGAGACCGTACGAACCCACGTCGCGAGTATTTCCATCCTCATCACGGAAGCAGTGTTGTCGGAAGATTCAGCGCTGTCCGAGAAGAAACTGGAGGAAATCCGGCAATTGCGCCGGAAGATGGATGCGTCGATGGAGCATCTGGCGAAGGTCATGAATACGGAGAAAGGGAGGCCGTTGTTCCAGTCGCTGTCTCCGACGCGTGCAGCCTATATCGAGGGGCTCGATTCCGTTGTCAATCGGGTGCGTGCCGGTGCATATGGCGATGCGAAGGCCGGCCTGGTCAGCAACCTTTCGCCTGTTCAGGCCAAGTACCTCGAACAACTGGACGCCATCGTTTTGAGAGGCCAGAAGATTTCAGAGGGGAGAGCTACAGATGTGGCGCAGCGCTATGAGTCAGCACGCGTGCTCTTCCTGAGCGTATCGGCGCTCGCAGTGCTGATCACTATCAGCTTGGGCATCCTGATCACGCGTTCAGTTGTCGTTCCCGTAGCGGAGGCCGTCAGAGCAACCCAGGCATTGGCCCAGGGCGATCTGACCTTCCCGGTGCGGGTGGATAGCAGCGATGAGGTTGGACAACTAATGCAGGCGCTACAGCGGGCAATTGTGCAACTTGGTTCCCTGGTGCAGGGCATACAAGGCGCATCCGCGGCAATCGACAGCTCTGCACGGGAAATCGCACACGGAAATACCGATCTGTCGCAAAGGACGGAGGAACAGGCCGCATCGCTCGAACAGACAGCGGCGTCGATGGAAGAGCTGACCGCCACCGTGCGCCAGAACGCCGCGAGTGCTAGCGAGGCCACGCGAATGGCGCTGGACGCGTCGCACATGGCAAGCGAAGGCGCGGTCAGCGTGCGTGGCGTGGTGGAGATTATGCAGGGCATGGCAGCAGCCTCCACGAAGATGGCGGATATCATCGGCACCATTGAAGGCATTGCCTTCCAGACCAATATCCTGGCGCTCAACGCCGCCGTGGAAGCGGCCCGTGCTGGCGAGCAAGGGAGGGGCTTCGCGGTTGTCGCTTCCGAGGTGCGCGGTTTAGCCCAACGATCGGCGGGCGCCGCCAAGGAAATCAAACAGATGATCGAGAGTTCGATACTGCAAGCTGGCTCGGGCACGGAACGTGTCGAATCGGCCGGCCAAGCCGTCAACCAGATTGTCATGGCGGTGCAGCGCGTGACCGATATCATCGCCGACATTGCTTCGGCCAGCGCGGAACAGTCTTCCGGCATCGAACAGGTCAACAGTGCGGTGGCGCAGATGGACCAGGTGACCCAGCGTAATGCAGCGCTCGTCGAGGAAGCCGCTGCGGCCTCGGATAGCCTGCGTCAGCAGGCAACGGGATTGGTAGCCGAGACGGCGAAGTTTCGGGTGTGGGCCGCCGACCCCGTCGGTGCGGCAATGGCTCCTATCGGGGGGTAATCGTTATAAGTCGCCGGTGCGACGGCGCTGGCGGCGGTGGGTTAAGATCGCCGTTTTTCGTCCCGGTAAGTGCGATGCAAGCGCAGGCAGTCACCGCCCCACGGCGGGTGGATATCGTGGTGTACCCCGGATTCAAGGCCATGGAGGCGGTCGGCCCGATGACGGTTTTCGACTACGCCAATGTGCGCCTGGCCCAGCGCGGGCAGCCGCCGGCCTATGCCACGCGGATCGTGGCGCTTGAGACCGGTCCGGTGCGCTCGGACACGTTGATGACGCTGGAGGCCACGGCCCGGCTCGATACCGTGCTGCTGCCGGATATCGCGCTGATTGTCGGTGCGCGCGATATCGAGCGGGCGATGGAAGAGGCCCAGGGTATCGTGCCTTGGGCGCGTGCGGTGGCGCCCCGCATCGGGCGGCTGATCGCGTTGTGTTCGGGCACCTTTTTCCTGGCGTCGGCGGGCCTGCTCGATGGGCGCCGCGCCACCACGCACTGGGGCGTGGCCGCGCTGCTGCGCCAGCGCTTTCCGGCGGTTGAGGTGGATGCCGACGCCATCTTTGTGCGCCAGGGCAACCTGTGGACCTCGGCCGGCGTGACCGCGGGCATCGACCTGGCTCTGGCCGTGGTGGAGGAAGACCTTGGCCGCGAACTGGCGCTAGACCTGGCGCGCGAGCTGGTGGTCTACCTCAAGCGGCCCGGCGGGCAATCGCAGTACAGCCTGCACCTGGCCAGCCAGGCGACCAGCCATGCCGGCATCCGCGGCGTGCAGGACTGGATACTCTCTGATCTCGCGCATGACTTCACGCTGGCGGAGATGGCGGGCCGGGTGGCGATGAGCGAGCGCAACTTCCGCCGCGTGTTCGCGCGGGAGACGGGCAGCAGCCCGATGGCCTTTATCGAGTCGGCGCGCATCGAAGGGGCGCGGCGGCTGCTTGAGCAGGGTGAACTGCAGCTCAAGGCCATCGCCGCGCGCACCGGCTTTGGTTCGGATGAGGGGCTGCGGCGAGCGTTCCTGCGCCAGTTGGGCATTACGCCGCGGGATTACCGCGAGCGTTTTGGCGCGGCGTCAGCAATAGACGGGGCGTTACTGGCTGCCTGAGGCAGTCGCGCTTGTCACGGCCGGCGCGTTGGCGTGAAGCCCTGGATCCTGGCTCGCGGGTGTATTGGCGGGGGCGCCGGCTGAGCCATTCGGCGCGCCGTCCTGCGAGCCGTGGCGGCCCCGGCCGCGTCCGCCGGCACGTCCGCTGCCACCGGCCGGCGCGGCGTGGTTCTGCTTCAGTTCCTGGTTGATGGTCTCCACCGTGCGCGGCGCAGGCGTCATGCGGGCAAAGTTGCTCTGGATCGCATTCAAGGCTTCGTCGCCGCCCGCGGGGGAGCCCTGGGCGAAGGCGGCGGGCGCCAGCGTTAGCGTGGCCATCAAGGGAATCAGGCGGAAAGTGCGGGCGCTGCGGATCATGACGAGGTCCTTCGGTGTTGCCGCTACCCGCGTTCGGATGACGCGGCTCCAGCGATTCAGGAGGCTAGCAGCGCGGCTGGCTACTGCGCAAGGCGGCGCACGGCAAAATCTGTTTCATCGGCCGCCCGCGTGTTTCAATGTATTACCAAGCGGCGCCGCCTGCCCAGGCGCTTACTTCAGGTTCTGTCCGATACGCCACAAGACCCCGGATGGATCGAGCAGCACGAAGTCGCGCATCTTCCAGGGCTGGTCCTGCGGCGGCACGATCCTGACGCCGTAGCGTCCGCCGATATTCAGGGCATTGACCTTGTCCCACCAGGCCTGTACGTCTTCCACCAGCAAATGCATCATCAGGTTCTCGGCCAGGTCCTTCACATAGAAGTTCTGCAGCATGAAGCTGCACTTCCCGTGATGCAGGTAGGCCAGGCTGTCATCGCTCCAAGGCATGACGAAACCCAGGTCCTGGTAGAACTGTCTGGATAGGGCGAAATCCCGGGCGGGCACGAAGGCCTTGAGTTCGATGGTGGTCAGGTTGCTCATGTCGTCGTGATTTCGGAGCGCGGGGCGCGCGGGGAGGCGGACGGGCGGGTTCCCGTCCGCCGCGAGGTCAGAGTTGCGCTGCGTGATGCCGGATATGGTTCTCCATGAAGGTGGAGATGAAGTAATAGCCATGGTCGTAGCCCTTGTGCCGGCGCAGCAGCAGCGGCTGTCCAACCGCGGCGCAGGCGGCTTCGAATGCCTCGGGGTAAAGCTGTTCGGCGAGGAATTTGTCGGCCAGGCCCTGGTCGACCAGGATGCCGCGCGGGAACGGCGCCTTGGCCTGGCGCTGCATCAGCGCCGTGGCATCGTACTGCGCCCAGCTTGCGCGATCCTGGCCCAGGTAGCGGCTGAAAGCCTTCTCGCCCCAGGGACAGCGCGTAGGCGCGGCGATTGGCGCGAAGGCCGACACCGAGCGGAAGCGCCCGGGATGGCGCTGCGCCAGCACCATCGCGCCGTGCCCGCCCATCGAGTGGCCGAAGATGCCAACGCGCTGTGGATCGGCGGGCAATGCCGTGGTGACCAGGTCGAACAGTTCCTGCGTCACGTAGCTTTCCATGCGCCAGTACTGGCTCCATGGGGCTTGCGTAGCGTCCAGGTAGAAGCCCGCGCCCACGCCAAAATCCCACGACTCGGCCTCGCCCGTGATGCCGGTGTCGCGCGGACTGGTATCGGGCGCCACCAGGATCAGGCCGTGCTCGGCGGCGGCGCGCTGGGCGCCGGCCTTGATCATGAAGGTTTCCTCGGTGCAGGTCAGCCCTGCCAGGTAGAACAGAGCGGGCAGGCGCTGCTCCGGCTGGACCAGCGCCTGCGCCGGCAGGAACACCGAGAACCGCATCGGCAGGCCGATGACGGTCGATGCGTGCCGATAGAAGCGCTGCACGCCGCCGAAGCAGCCGTGCTCGGAGATAAGTTCGAGCATGGCCGGCCTCAGTACAGGACCACCGAGCGGATCGACTCGCCGCGCTTCATCAGGTCGAAGCCATCGTTGATGCGCTCCAGCGGCAGGGTGTGGGTGATCAGGTCGTCGATGTTGAGCTTGCCTTCCATGTACCAGTCGACGATCCTGGGCACATCGGTGCGGCCGCGCGCGCCGCCGAAAGCCGACCCCTTCCATTCGCGGCCGGTGACCAGTTGGAACGGGCGGGTGGAGATTTCCGCGCCGGCCTCGGCCACGCCGATGATGATCGACTTGCCCCAGCCCTTGTGGCAGCACTCCAGCGCCTGGCGCATGACCTTGGTGTTGCCGATGCACTCGAAGGAGTAGTCGGCGCCGCCGTCGGTGAGCTGGACGATATGGTCCACCACGTTGTCCACGTCGTTCGGGTTGACGAAATGCGTCATGCCGAACTTGCGCGCGATGGCTTCGCGGCCCGGGTTCAGGTCCACACCGATGATCTTGTCCGCACCCACCATCTTGGCCGCCTGGATCACGTTCAGGCCGATGCCGCCCAGGCCGAACACCACCACATTGGCGCCGGCTTCCACCTTGGCGGTGAACAGCACCGCGCCCACGCCGGTGGTCACGCCGCAGCCGATGTAGCATACCTTGTCGAACGGCGCATCCGGGCGGATCCTGGCCAGCGCGATCTCCGGTACCACGATGTGGTTGGCGAAGGTGGACGTGCCCATGTAGTGGAAGATCGGTTTGCCGTCGATGGAGAAGCGTGAGGTGCCGTCAGGCATCAGGCCCTTGCCCTGGGTGGCGCGGATGGCCTGGCACAGGTTGGTCTTGCGCGACAGGCAGAACTTGCACTGGCGGCATTCCGGCGTGTAGAGGGGGATCACGTGGTCGCCGGGCTTGAGCGAGGTGACGCCAGGGCCGACTTCGGTGACGATGCCCGCGCCTTCATGGCCGAGGATGGCCGGGAAAATGCCTTCCGGGTCGGCGCCCGACAGTGTGTAGTAGTCGGTATGGCAAATGCCGGTAGCCTTGATCTCCACCAGCACCTCGCCGGCGCGCGGGCCGTCCAGGTCGACTTCTTCCACGGTCAGCGGGGCACCGGCCTTCCAGGCGATGGCGGCTTTGGTCTTCATGATGGTTTTCCTTGGTGGTGGCGGGCAGCGCTTGGGTGCCGGCACGGTGTCTGGGGACGTAAGTCAGCGGCGCCCGGTGCGATCCCGGGCGCGGCGTCTTTCGTCTGCGCTGACTATACGCCGGTGCCGCTGGCCGCGGACGCCCCAAGCGGCGGATTTGGCCCGCGGCGCCTCCTGTTTGGCCGAAACCGGGGGGCGGTGGCCGGGGTGGCCGGGGTGGGCGGAGTCAGCCGGCGACGGGATCCATGCATCGGGTTCCTGGCACAGCGCGGACCCCGGAGGGCGTGTGAAAGGGTCTCAGGCGTCCAGCCTGATTGCCAGCTGCAATGACTCGGCCACGGCATGCAGCCGTTTGTCGCGCGTCCATCAGCGTGCATCCGCGTCAGTCGAAAGCAGCAAGGCGCCACGGAGTCGATACGGGTGGCACATGAAAAGCGCCAGTCAATCGAGCAGGGTACTTTGATCGAAGGCGACGAATTCGCAACCATAGTGGTGTACCGCATCGCCGGCCATATTCAGCAACTGGTACCGTACCACGCGGACACCCACCTCCAGGCTTGCCAGCGAGCCAAAGCTGAGCCTGCCTTTGAGGAGCAACGTCCCGATGGCCAGGGCATTCGTATCCAGTGTGCGCGAGCGCAGCCCCAGGCCGGATACCGACAAATCGGCAATGTCCAGGACGAGCGCGGTGCCGTCAGGCAACCGGGCCTCGAAAGCGTATTGGTAGTCCAGGGTTTCTGCCCTGTAGTCCCGCCGCCGCTGCACCTGGGAGATTTTTTCCGGGAAGGGCGCCGTAAACGCAGTGGCGCCGGCGAACAGGCAGCGGGTCGGGGCGCCGAGGGAGAGCGTCAGCGACACATCGTCAAGGACGGTCGACAGTTCGCTTTGCGCGCAGGCCAGTACTGCCAGGTTGTCAGACTCGCTGGCGCAGCCCTGGAACGTAAACGTGCGTGCTGCCGCGTGCACGGACAATACCCGCGTGCGCAGGGTGCGCCCTTCCGGCAAGTGCAAATCCAGGGGGCGCTCTTCCGTAGCCAGGAGGTCCAGCATCGCGCGGATCTCATCCTCAAGCGCGTGCTGGAAACCATCCGGTGACGGCGGGATGGTCGAAGCGGGATCAAGTCTGTTCATGGATTGGAATGGCTGGTGAGCAATCTGACGCGCGGCGTCGGTTGGCGCGAAGTCAAGTCCGGGCTGGCAGGCAAAGGCGGCCGAAAGAACGGCTGCAAAACGAAGCATAACGGCAGGAGCACGCCAATCTTGAGCCCTACCGAAGTGGGGGGAATGACGGTGCTACGGAGAAGAGACCAGGGAGGGCGCCGGACCCGGCTGCCGGATTCCTCAAGAACCCGTTCAACAATGCCGATAGCACATCGGCATGCAACGAAAATGCCAAGTAAGGAATGCGCCCTCGCAGTTGGAACCCAGCGGGAATCTACCGGCAAAAATACCTGAAATACCTGAATTGAGTTGGTTTCGATGAATCGTAGCGCTAGCGACGCCATTTTCCCGGGCCCGCCTCCAATACCATCATGGCGCCCGAAGCCATAGGCACGTCGCTGACGTTTCCGTGGGCCGTAAACGACGGCGACATGGAGCGGCTCAGCGATCCAGGCCGGATACTTCAGATCATGCTGGATCTGGTCCGCAAGCGCACTCGGCTCCATCTTCATGCTGCGCAGCCGCAGTGCCGGGTGACCTCGGGCTTCCTGTCTGTCGACCCGTCCAGAGGCACTTGCGTGCTCGCCTGGTGTCGCAACGGCGCGGAGYTGGAGGCGATCCTGAACACCAATGAAATGGCCGCCTCGGCATCGTTGGGCGATATCACTTTCCATTTCCGGATTTCCCGTCCGGCCATCACGCGCTTCGACGGCAGACCGGCGTTTCTCGCTCCGTTCCCGACCGGGATCTATCAAGTCCCGCGCCGCAGGCATTTCCGCGCGCCCCTGCATGAGGACAGGGTTTGCCGCTGCCTGATCCTGTCAGACGACGGCCAACTGGTGGAATTGGAAGTGGCCGACCTGTCGGTGTCAGGCGTGGGCTTGCGCTCCGGCAGCGCCGGGCCGGATCGGTTGCCGGTCGGGACCAGAATCGCACAATGCCGCCTGGACCTCGGCGATCTGGGTGCGCTGGAACTGGCGCTGCAGGTGGTGCGGTATCGAAGGACATGGCGCGGCAACGATGTGCAGCATCAATTTGGCTGCAGCTTTGGCCAGATCGACGGCCAGGCCGGGCAGTGGCTGCAGCGTGTGGTGTTTGCCCTGGAGTTGTCGGGCCGCTAGCGAAGTCGGGCAACCACGCTCAGTATCCTTGGTACCCCGGCTGCGGCCCCTGCTGATAGTAGTAAGGCGCGGGCTGCGGGGCGCAGGGTACATAGGCGCGGTCATAGTCGCGATAGCAGTATCCCGGCGGCGGCCCATAAGTCTGCCCATAAGCCGGCCCATAAGCCGGCCCATAAGCCGGCGCCTGCGGCGCGGCCATGACCACCGGCTGGCTGGCCACCGCGGTACCAATTACCGCCAACCCGACGAGCGCCCCGATGGCCAGCGCTACCGCGCCGGCCGAACCGCCATCGCCGTGGTCACGTCCACGCGCCGAGGCGGGGCCGGCGGCCAGTAGCGCGGCGATGAGCAGGCCTGCGCCGAGGATGCGGGCGGCACGATTGGGTTTGCGCATGACTGACTCCTTGTGGCTGCTTGTGGCTGCTTGTGACGGCCAGCGAAAGCGGCTGGCCTTGAAGCCATCTTAGGGGTCAGGTGTCTGCCGGATATATCGGCGCGGTTAGCAGATGTAACGGCTCGGCCCTGGCGATCAGGGTGCCGGGAGCGGCGGCGCAGGCGACGGCGGTGCCGGTTGCGGGGGCGCGGAAGGCGGCGAAGCATTAGCCCCCGGGGCTGCCTGAGCCGGCGCGGATTGCTTGTGATGATGCTTGTGCTTGGGCTTCTTATGCCTGGGGGGCTGCGGCGGCAGGGGCTTTTGCGTGGCGCGCTCGCCTTGCGGCGTCTGCGGCTCGGGCGGTGGAAGCTTGGCGTTGGCGATGCCGGCCACCGCAAGGGCGGCAAGCAGGGCGACTGCCTTGAGACTCAATATTCCGGGCTTCATGAACACTCCTCAATAAATAATCCGTCACAACCGTCACAATTATCCGCAGCGTCACGGCGGCCGCGGTGCAGGACAACGCCAGATTCGTGCCTCTCTCCTTGGTAGCCCGGCCGTATTCTCACGCACTGTCCCGGTCGCGAGGCACCGCCGCCAGGCGGGCGTGGGACGCCGGCGATGCGGTCCCGGCCTGGCCTTCATGCTGGCGGCCAAGCCACCATCCCAGCCAGGCCCATCCCAGCGCCAGCGCCGCCCCGGTGAGCGCCACCACGGCCGGGTGGCCGGAGAGCGCGTCGATGGCGGTCTTGATCCAGGCGCTGACCGCATCGCCGGCACGATAAACCGCGGTGTCGATCACGTTCTTGGCCTTGTATTTGGTCTCGGCATCGAACACCGTAAACAGCATCTCACGGCCCGGCCGCAGCAAGGCGTATTCCCCCGCCCGGCGCAGGATCATCACGCCGGCCAGCACGCCGAAGGCCGGCCAGAGCGCCAGCACCAGGAAGCCCGCCGCCACCGCCAGCGGGACCGCGCTGAGCAGGGAGGTCACGCCGTAGCGCCTGGCGATGCGGCCCGAGAAAAACACCTGCACCAGGATGGTCAGTGCCTGCACGATGGCGTCGATGGCGCTGAACACCTGGGTCTGCTGCGTGCGGCTGGGAAAGGTCTGCGCCACCAGCCTGGCCTGTTCGAAATACAGAAAGGTGCTGGCGGTGGCCAGCAGGATCACGAACAGGCCGATGCCAAGCAGGTAGCGCGAGCGCGCCACCAGCGTGAGGCCCGCCCAAAGCCCGCCGCCGATGGGCCGGGCCGGGTCTTGCGCCGGAACCGGATCGTCGGCCGCCGGCACGCCCGCGCCGGCGCGCTTGCGCCAGCCGAACAGGTAGCCCACGCCGGGCAGCGTGGCCGCCAGCAGCGCCGCCGATAGCACCATCAGCCCGGTCAGGCCGATGCGCGCGACCAGCCAGCCGCCGAGCAGCGGCCCGGCCAGGCCGCCCGCACTGGCGCCGGCGGCCAGCAGGCCGAACAGGCGCCGGGCCTGTCCAGGGCGGAATACATCGGCCATCAGGCTCCACGCCACCGACACCACGAACAGGTTGAACACCGACAGCCAGACGTAGAACACCCGCGCCACCCAGATGCTGTCCGGCGCGGCGCGCGTGGCCGCGGCAAAGCCCAGCAGGTTGGCGATAAAGAAGGCATAGACCCAGGGCACGAAGCGCCGGCGCGGCAGGCGCGCGCTGCACAGGCCATAGAAGGGAATCGCCACCAGCATGACCACGAAGGTGGCGGTGAAGAGCCATTGCAGGTTTTGCACGCCGCCGGCAATGCCCATGGTCTCGCGCACCGGGCGCAGCATGAAGTAGCTGGCGAACAGGCAGAGGAAGAACAGGAAGCCAGCCGTTACCGCGCTGCCTTCGCCGGGCTGGATGCCCAGGCCGTGCCGTGCTGCTTGCGTGGTCGCCATGATGCTCGCTCAGGCCAGCAGCGCGGCGATGCGCTCGCGCTGGCGGGCATCGGGCATGCGGCCAAGGCCCGCACCAAGATTGTCCTGCATGTTCCGTGGCTTCGAGGTGGCGGGGATCGCCGCCGTTACCGCGGGGTGGCTGACGATGAATTTCAGGAAAAGCTGGCCCCAGGAGGCGCAGTCGATCTCGCCGGCCCAGGGCGGCAACGCACGGTCCTTGACCGCGCTGAACAGGCGGCCGTCCTGGAACGGGCGATTGACCAGCACCGCTACGCCGCGTTCCTGGCACAGCGGCAGCAGGGTGCGTTCGGCATTGCGCTCGGCAACCGAGTAATTGAGCTGGACAAAATCCAGCTGTTCGCTGCGCACGATTTGCGCCAGCGCCTCATGGGCGTCCTCGCGGTAGTGGGTGATGCCGATATGGCGCGTCTTGCCGCGCTCCTTCAACTGGCGGATAAAGCGCAGGTTATCGCGCCAGTCGATCAGGTTGTGTACCTGCAGCAAATCGACGGTTTCGCTACGCAGGTCGCGCTGCGATTGCGCCCATTGTGCCGGTGCGTTGGCTGCCGGCGCCGAGATCTTGGTGGCCAGGAAGACCTTGGCGCGGGCGTTGGCATCGCGCAGCAGGTCGCCGGTGACGGTCTGCGCGCTGCCATAGCTGGGCGCGGTGTCGATCACCGGGCCGGGCGTTTGCAGCAGCAGGGCCAGCACCTCGGCCAGCGGGGCGCGTTCGCCGGGCTCGGTACCCACATCGAAGGTATTGGAGGTGCCCATGCCGATCACCGGCAGCGTTTCGCGGCCGCCTGGCAGCGGGCGGCGCAGGAGGGCGGGGAGGAGGCTGGCAGCAGCGCCATCGGTCAGGCCCAGGCCAGCGGCAAGGCGCATGCAGTGGCCCAGGAAGCGACGTCGATCGGATGACATGGCGGTCTCCTTGCTGATGCACGGATTCTGGCGGCCGGATGGCGGGCGCTGCGGCATAAGGTCAGGGCTTCGCACGGCGGGATTAAGCTGGATGACCCGATCCGGGGATCTTCTCACAGATGGGAGGCCATGGCGGTGCTGGCCAGCCTGCGCCTGGACGGTGATGCCGATGCCGAGACGCGCGGGTCTATGAAATCTTCCCGCGCCTGCAGGAACGGCGGGCCAACCTTGGCAACCAGTTGTCCGATGGCGAGCAGCAGATGCTGGCGATTGCCCTTGCCCTCATGGTTAACCCGCTGCTGCTGTTACTGGACGAACCGATGGGCGGTTTGACGCCTATTATTGTTCAGGAGTTGCAGCACGTGATCCGCCGATTGATCGACAAAGGCGGCATGGCGGTGATTGTGGTGGAGCAGCACGCACGCCTGGCGCTCGGCATGACCCGGCGCGCGATGGTGCTCGACCGGGACAAGGTGGTACATGCTTCGACCAGCACGGAGTTGCTGGCGGACAAGGTCAAGCTGGACAGGTTGCTGACGGTTGCCTGAGCCCGGCCACGGCATGGTCATCCGGGGTCTGGAGGTAGTGGCGGCTGTCGACGAGCCACGCTGGTGCGGGCGGCAACGCCGCGCCGGCATTCGGGCGATGCCCATTCTGAAGACGGGTAGTTGCGGGGGACTATGGAAACCCATGAGCAGAAACGGCTGGTCAACGCCTATATCAAGCGCTACAGCCGCTACGACCCGGCCATCGGCCGGCAAGAGGTACGCTCGTTCTGGGTCTGGCAAGCCTGTGATTGGCTGTGTGTCAACGATCCCGAGCGATTGTGGCGGCTGGTGATCGAAATCCTTGACCGTACCGAGAGTCCCCGCGTGCTGGACGCGCTCGCCGCCGGCGAACTCGAAGACCTGATCGAATATCACGGACCGGCATTTATCGAACGCATCGAGCGGGAAACCGCGCGCGATCCGCGCTTCCGCCGCCTGCTGTGCGGCGTCTGGCGCAGTTCCACGCCGCAGGTCTGGGCGCGGGTGCTGGCCGCCAGCGATAGCAATTTCAATGACGTGCCGCAGCGCGCGATGTGGATGTGCTACGACCTGCCGGGCCTTGCTGCGTTGGATGCGGCAGTGCCGGGCGCGATGGCCAGCGTGCATGCCGGGCAGCAGGAGCAGTGTACGCAAAGGGCGCCGGCCCGCATTGTGCATGCGTCGCCGCACCGGTATCGCCACGGCGCGGACAGGCCGGACAGCGCACAGGTCGCCACGGCCGCGAAGCCGCCGCGGCCTGCTTTCCCGGATCCTTGACGTTGTCGAACTTGTCGAACTCCACGGTGTAGAGTTCGCCGCCGACCTTCTCGACGCGGCGGATATACACCGCCTGGACCACATCGCGGGTGCCCGGATCGGTGGAGCGACGCGATCACGCCCAGCGTCGCGTCGCCCATGGCCGGCGTGTTGCTTCAGGCAGCAAGGCGGAACGAGGCTACCGCTTCCTCCAGCCGCTGGGCCTGCTCTTCCAGCGAACCTGCCGCGGCCGCGGCTTGTTCCACCAGCGCGGCGTTCTGCTGCGTCGCGGTGTCCATCTGGTTGACAGCCTGGTTGACCTGCTCGATGCCGGCGCTTTGCTCTGCCGAGGCCGCGCTGATCTCGCCCATGATATCGGTGACGCGCTTGACCGCGCCTACGATCTCTTCCATGGTGAGGCCGGCCTGTGCCACCAGTTGCGATCCCTTTTCCACGCGCTCGGCGGAGTCGCCGATCAGCGTCTTGATCTCCTTGGCGGCAGTCGCGCTGCGCTGGGCCAGGCTGCGAACCTCGCCGGCCACCACCGCGAAGCCACGGCCTTGCTCGCCGGCACGGGCGGCTTCCACCGCGGCATTGAGTGCGAGGATGTTGGTCTGGAAGGCGATGCCTTCGATCACGGCAATGATGTCGACCACCTTTCTCGACGCGCCGTTGATCTCATCCATGGTGTCAACCACCTGGCCGACCACCTCGCCCCCCTTGGTCGCGATCTCGGAAGCGTTGACCGCCAGGGAACTGGCCTGTTTGGCGTTGTCGGCATTCTGCCGGACGATGCTGGTCAGCTCTTCCATGCTCGAGGCCGTCTGTTGCAAGGACGACGCCTGCTCCTCGGTACGCTGGGACAGGTCGGTGTTGCCGGCGGCAATCTGGCTGGTGCCCGAGGCAATGGACTCGGTGCCGTTGCGCACCTGCGTGACGATGCGCAGGATATTGCCATTCATCTCGTTGAGGGCTTGCAGCAACTGGCCGGTTTCGTCCTGGCTATCCACTTCGATGCGGCTGGTCAGGTCGCCGGCCGCCACTTTCCGCGCGAAGCCAACGGCGCGATGAAGCGGCCGCGTGATGCCGGTGGTCAGCCACAGGGAGAAGGCAACGCCGATGGCCAGCACGAGCACGCCAAGCACAACCAGTCGGTTCCGGGTGGTTTCATAGATCCCGTTGATTTGCTCGGCGGTAGCATCGATGCTGGTCCGCTGGATAGTGAGAAGATTCTGGATTTCCGCAAGATAAGCATTGCCGGCAGGCACGAACTCGGTTTCGAGGGCCTGGTTGGCTTCGTCCGTGTTGCCTGCTTCCTTGAGTCTGGTGATCTTGTCGCGGGATTCGTTATAGGGCTTGCGCACGGCCTTTATGGTCTGGAAGGCGGCCTTTTCCGCCTCCGAGGACAGCAGCGGCTCGATCTTGTCGCGCAATGCCGCGATGGCTTCCGTGGAGTCCTTGGTCTCCGCGGCAAAGAAGGCGCCCAGGCTCGGGTCGGAACTCCGCGCCACCGCGGTGGTGCGCCGCACGCTGGTATGCATCAGGTGATACCAGTTGCTGACGATGCGCTCCTTCGCCAGCGGTTTTTGCATCATGTCATGCGTGCGATGCGCAACTTCCTGCAACCCCAGGATGCTGAACATGGTCATGAACGTTGACAGCAACAACACGACGCCGAAGCCGATGCCGAGACGTACACCAATTCCAAGATTCTTCATTTCTGTTTCTTCTAACTGAATGGAAATAAGACGGCGGCGAATTTCTGGCCCGTAGGGCTCCGGTTCGCTCTTTCTCTGCCGCACCGCGCTAATACGAACGCACCTGTAGGCAAGTCTGAATAACGGCGGCCGGGAAGCGGACTTGAGTGCCCGATGTGGCCGGCGGGCTGGCGCGGGCGCGGCGCAGGCGCAAGCAAAGAAAAAGGGAGCCGCGCGGGCTCCCTTCTTGCAGCAGGCCGGATTCGCTTACAGCGCGGCGTCCTTCAGCTTCTTCATCGGGCGTACCTTGACCTTGACGGTCGCCGGCTTGGCGGCGAACCACTGGTCTTCGCCAGTGAACGGGTTCTTGCCGAAGCGCTTCTTGGTGGCGGGAACCTGGGTGGCGACGACCTTCAGCAGGCCCGGCAGGGTGAACTCGCCGGCGCCCTTCTTGTGCACCGCGCTCAGCACGGTGTTTTCCAGATGGGCCAGTACGGTCTTGACCGTCTTGGCATCCAGTTCGGTCTGGGCGACCAGATGGGCCACCAGGCTCGACTTGTTGAAGGTGTCCTTCAGGGGCTTGACAACCGGTGCGGCTGCGGCGGCCTTCCTGGCCGGTGCTGCTTTGGTTGCCGGTGCTGCCTTCTTGGCCGGTGCTGCCTTGGTTGCCGGCGCAGCCTTCTTTGCCGGCGCTGCCTTCTTGGCGGCAGGCCTGGCGGTGGTCTTTACGACAGCATTTGCTTTGGTAGCCATGGATGGTGAAGTCTTGTGTTCGTTGATTTAGCGCCTGCTGCCGACGGCAGCAGCGCACGGGGAGCATAGCATTCTCCGCGATGCCTGCCAACGCGCGCCATCGGTGCGATTCACGAGGCTGAGGGGGACTTCGGCGCCAGGTACATGCCATTCGGCTGATGGAAGAGGATCGCGTCCACGAGGTCCTGCGAGGGACGGCGAATGCACGCTCGCGGCACGGCAGTGGATGCCGGTTTGCTGCCATACCCCTCGTCACTCGGCTGGGAACACGTTAATCTGACCGGCGATTATGAGGGGTCATCGGCAGGAAGACTCAGCCATGACAGGTGAGCATATCCGAGGAGGGCCGTCGTCGCGCGACATCGGATTAATGGCGGCGAAATTACGGCGTAATTGCGGCGTAGTGGCGGCGGACCCGGCTGTCCGCGCGCCTTGCCGTGCAACCTGGTCCGATTTACTTCGCGGGCGCTTCCGCCGCGCGCGTGTCGGCTTCGCGCAGCCGCCTGACGGCTTTGCCCAGCAGGCCGCCTTCGCTATCCGATACCGCGCTTTCCATCGTAGCCAGCGCGGCCATGATCTGCGTGCCGTGGGCGGTGGAGAACGCCTGGTCTTCGATCAGGGCTTCGGCCTCCTTGCGGGCGCGCTTGCCTAGCTTGCGGGCGAACTCGGGGTCGAGCTGGCCTTGCGCGGTGGCGTTGGCGATGTGGTCGAGCAGGGCAATCAGGCCTGGCGCCGTCGTAGTGGCCGGCACGGCTTCGTCGGTTTTCCTTGGCTTCTTAGGCATCGTTCTTTTCCTCCGGTTGGGGCTCGATTCTATCGTTGGGGCGGAAGCGGGGGCCGTTTCCAAATATGAAAGATTTGTGACAGCAACGGGCGGCAACCGCCTGGGCGTCCAACGATTTGGTGCGGTGCACACAATAGCACATCGCGGCCTTGGAGCCGCGCGCGGCCCCTTTCATGAGAAAAGGGGGGGACGGCACGAGCGTGCCGTCCCCCCCTTGAGCCCTTGTCCGGCGGATGGTCAGACTACCGTTGCCAGCGCCAGGGTCAGCAGCAGCGCAATCACCGAGATCAGGGTTTCGCAGACCGACCAGGTCTTGAAGGTCTGGGCCACGGTCATGTTGAAGTACTCCTTGACCAGCCAGAAGCCGCCGTCGTTCACGTGCGACAGGATCAGCGAGCCGGCGCCGGTGGTCAGCACCAGCAGCTCCGGCCGGGTGCCCGGCACGCTGGCGGCGATCGGCGCGACGATGCCGGCGGCGGTGGTCATGGCCACGGTAGCAGAGCCGGTGGCGATGCGGATCAGCACAGCCACCAGCCAGCCCAGCAGCAGCACCGACACATGCGCGCCGGTGGCCACGTCGACGATGGCGTTGGAGATGCCCGAGTCGCGCAGCACGCGGCCAAAGCCGCCGCCGGCGCCGACCACCAGCGTGATGATGGCGGTAGGCGCCACGCACTCGTTGGTGAACTTGAGGATGTTTTCGCGGGTAAAGCCACGCTGCTTGCCGAAGGTGAAGAAGCTCACCAGCGCGGCGATCAGCAGGGCGATCACCGAGTTGCCGATCAGTTTGAGGAAGTCGTTGATAAAGGTCTTGGGCGTGCTGATGACATCCGCCCAGCTGCCGATCAGCATCAGGAACACCGGTAGCAGGATGGTGAACAGCGTGATGCCGAAGCCGGGCAACTGGTGCGAAGCCTTGACGTTTTCATCTTCCTCGGTGAACTGCACGGCCAGCGGGTTGACGTCCGGCAGCTTCACGAAGCGGTCCATCAGCTTGGCGAACAGCGGGCCGGCGATGGCGGCGGTGGGAATGCCGACGATCAGCGCGTACAGGATGGTCTTGCCGATATCCGCCTTATAGGCGGTCACCGCCAGCAGCGCGGCGGGGTGCGGCGGGATCAGCCCGTGCACCACCGAGAGGCCGGCCACCATCGGGATGCCCACCAGCACCATGGAGGTGCCGGTGCGCTTGGCCACGTTGAAGGCGATCGGCACCAGCAGCACGAAGCCGACTTCGAAGAACACCGGCAGGCCGACGATAAAGGCGATGGTGACCATGGCCCAGTGCACGTTCTTCTCGCCGAAGAAATCGATCAGCGTTTGCGCGATGCGCTCGGCGCCGCCCGACTCGGCCATCATCTTGCCCAGCATGGTGCCCAGGCCGACGACAAGCGCGATGTGGCCCAGTGTGCCGCCCACGCCGGCCTCGAACGATTTGACGATATCGCCCATCGGCATGCCCACGGCAAAGCCGAGCAGCACGGACACGACGACCAGGGTAATGAAGGGATTGAGCTTGAACTTCGCGATCAGCACGACCAGTGCGATCACGGCGATCAGCGCGTACAGCAAGAGTGTGGTTCCGGTTACGGCGCCCATGTTGTCTCCTTTTTGCGGGGTCCGCCGGTGGTCCGGCGGGGCTCCCCCGCTTCCGCTATGAAAATGGCCGCGCTGGCGGCGGCCGGTTCAGGTTATTCGTTGCAGGCTGGCCTGGGCTCAGGCCGTCGGCTTTTTGTAGGCGATGCAGTCCACTTCCACCTTGCAGTCGACCACCATGCTCGACTGCACGCAGGCGCGCGCCGGCGGGTTGGCGCCGAAGTACTCCTTGAAGATCTTGTTGAACGAGGCGAAGTCGCGCGTGTCGTCCAGCCACACGCCGCAGCGCACGATGTGCTCGGTGCCGTAGCCGGCTTCGGCCAGGATGGCGAGCACGTTCTTGATGGCCTGGTGGGTCTGGGGCACGATGCCGCCGTCGATCACCTCGCCATCCAACATCGGCACCTGGCCGGACACGTAAAGCCAGCCGTCGGCTTGCACGGCACGGGCAAAGGGCATGTGCTGGCCGCCGGTGCCGGCACCGCCTTCGACGCCAAATCGTTTGATATCCATGAGGACTCCTTAAACAAATTGCAGATTGCAGATTGCAGATTGCAGATCAGGTTTGTTGCTGGCCGCGCGGCCTCGTTACCGTGCCGTTGCGGCGTTCGCTCCAGCGGGCTTGCCGCGCGCAAGGAAGCGGCCCGCGCGCGTGCCCGTCGGCTGGCGTTGCTGCCACGATAGCTCGCCATTGACCCACACCGCAGCGATGCCTTCCGCCGGCTGCATGGGGTCGGTAAAGCTGGCCGCGTCGCGGATGGTGGCGGCGTCGAACAGGACCAGGTCCGCCCAGTAGCCTTCGCGGACAAAGCCGCGTTCCACCAGTCCGAAGCGTTCCGCCGACAGGCCGGTCATCTTGTGGATGGCCACGGTGAGCGGGAACAGCTCGCGGTCGCGTGCGTAATGGCCAAGCACGCGAGGAAATGCGCCCCACAGGCGCGGGTGGGGCAGGGGATCGTTGGGCAGGCCGTCCGAGCCCACCACCGTGGCGGGGTGGCTGAGGATGCGGTCCACGTCCGCGTCTTCCATGCAGTGGTAGACCGCGCCGGCCGGCTGCAGGCGGCGCGCGGCATCTTCCAGGCTGAGTTCCCACTCGGTGGCGATATCGGCCAGCAGGCGGCCGCCCATGTCCGGGTGGGGCTCGGACCAGGTCACCATGATGTCGAAGTCGCTGGTGACCTGCTTGAGGTCGAGCGTGGAGGAACTGGCGGTGTAGGGATAGCAATCGCATCCCACCGGCTGCCAGCGCTCGGCCCGCTCCAGCGCGTCCAGCACTTCGCCGCTGCGGCCCCAGTTGTCCACGCCCGCGCATTTCAGGTGCGAGATCACCACCGGCACGCGCGCGTGCTTGCCGATGCGAAAGGCTTCGCCCATTGCTTCCAGGATCTCGGCGAACTCGCTGCGCAGGTGGGTGGCGTAGAGCGCGCCGGCGCGGGCCAGCGGTTCGGCCAGCGCCAGCACCTCATCGGTGGTGGCGGAGAAGGCATTGGCATAGGCCAGCCCGGTGGACAGGCCAAGGGCGCCGTGGTCGAGCGCTTCTTCGAGCTGCGCGCGCATGGCCGCGATCTCGGCCGGCGTGGCAGTGCGGTCCAGCCGGTCCATATGGTTGCTGCGCAGCGCCGTATGGCCGACCAGCGCAGCCACGTTGACGGCCGGCCGGGCCGCCTGCACGGCTTGCGCGTAGGCGCCGAAATCGGGGTAGCGGAAGGCGTCGGCGGTGCCCAGCAGGTTCATCGGATCGGGCGGCTCGCCGCGCAGCGTGACCGGAGCGGCGCTGATGCCGCAGTTGCCGACGATCACGGTGGTGACGCCCTGCGACAGCTTGGGCGTCATCTCGGGCTGGCGCACCACATTGGTGTCGTCGTGCGTGTGCACGTCGATGAAGCCGGGGGCCAGCACCAGCCCGTCGCCTTGCACGACGTGCGCGGCACTACCGGGATCGATGGCGTCGTTGCCGTCCTCCAGCATGGCAATGCGGGCGATGCGCCCGGCGCGCAGCGCCACGTCGGCCAGGCGTGCCTCGGCGCCGGAGCCGTCGAGCAGGGTCGCGCCGCGGATCAGGGTGTCAAACAGTTCTGGCATGGTCAGTCTCCGTCAGTCTCCGAGCGGCTGGCGCGTATCCGGGGCATCCGGTCCTGCGGCGGTGCCGCGGTGCGCGTCGAGCACGTACTTGAGCCGGCGCAATTGCTCCTGGCTCCGGTCCTGCTGCAGCAAGGCGAGCTGAGTGGCCAGCACGTCCATCACCAGCAGCATCGCGTAGCGCGAGGCCGAGGGCTTGAAAATAAAATCGGTCTCCAGCGTGCGCGTTGGCAACAGCACGTCGGCGCGTGCCGCCAGTGGCGAGCCCAGCGCGGTCACCGCGATCAGCGTGGCGCCATATTCGCGGGCGATATCGCAACTGGCCAGCATCTCGGGCACATTGCCCGTTGCGGAGAAGGCAAGCACGACATCGTCCTTGTGCAAGGTGGCCGCCACCATCTTCTGCAGGAGCGCATCCTGGTAGCTGGCCACGGGACGGCCCAGGCGGGCCAGCCGGTAACGCGCCTCGTCGGCCATGAAGGACGAGCCGCCACCCATGCCAAAAGCGTAGACCATACGCGCCTCCAGCAACAGGCGTGCCGCACGCTCCATATGGTCGGGATCGATCAGCTTGCGGTTGACCTCAAGTGAGTCCAGGATATCCGCATGAATGCTGTCGGCCAGCGTGGCCGGGGACGGTTCCGCCGCGCGGGCGACTTCCGCCTGCAGGAAGCGCTGGCCCACCGCGGTGGCCTGCGCCAGCCGCAGCTTGAGGTCGCGCACGTCGCGGCAGCCGATGGCCTTGGCGAAACGGGTCACGCTGGCCTCGCTCACCCCGGCCTGCCGGGCCAGCTCGTTGATGCTGGTGGCGGCTGCTCCGGCAAGGTCCTGCAGGATCACTTGCGCGACCTTCTGCTCGGCCAGGCGCAGCGTGGGGCCACGCTCGGCGATGCGGGTCAGGATGTCGAAGGGCGCGGACATGGTTGACGGGTCAGGAGTGGAGGCGAGCCGGCCCAAGGTAGCGATGTCGTCCCGGAGCCAGCTTTGAATGTTACTTTATAACAAGCGTGAAATATCGTAAATTCAAGGCTATCATTACATCAATCAGAATTTTGCAGGGTGATGACAGCATGCGTGAAATAAAGTACCAGACCGGCACGATCGATCCGTTGAACAAGGCGCTTGGCAAGCTGGAGGCCCCGCTGGCGCCGGATGGCGCCGGGCAGGTGGGCTGGCGATTGCTGGCGGAAGACCTGAGCCTGCCGGCTGCGGTGCTGTATGAAGAGCGGCTGGCGCATAACCTCGAATGGATGCGCCGCTTCATGGGCGAGTACGGCGTGCTGCTGGCGCCGCATGGCAAGACCACCATGGCGCCCAAGCTGTTCGCACGCCAGCTGGCCGCCGGCGCCTGGGGCATCACGCTGGCCACCGCGCACCAGAGCGCCGCCGCTTATGCGCACGGGGTGCGCCGCGTGCTGATGGCCAACCAGCTGGTGGGCCGCCGCAATATGGAAATCGTGGCCGACCTGCTGCGCGATCCGGATTTCGAATTCTTTACGCTGGTGGATTCGGCCGAACTGGTGGACCAGTTGGGCGCTTACTTCAGCAGCCGTGGCCAGAAGCTCCAGGTCTTGCTGGAACTGGGCGTGACCGGCGGGCGTACCGGCGTGCGCGATCCGCAGCAGCAGCAGGCGGTGCTGGCGGCGCTGGCGCGCTGGCCCGGCGTGCTGTCCCTGGCCGGCGTGGAAATCTACGAGGGCGTGCTGAAGGAAGAGGCCGACATCCGCGCGTTCCTGCAGCGCACCGTCGCGGTGACGCGCGAGCTGGCCGCGGCAGGGCGTTTCGGCCGCAGCCCGGTGGTGATGTCGGGCGCGGGCTCGGCCTGGTACGACGTGGTGGCGGAGGAGTTTGCCCGCACCGACATTGGCACGCCGATCGACATCGTGCTGCGCCCGGGCTGTTACCTCACGCACGACGTCGGCATCTACCGCGCCGCGCAGCAACGCATCCTCGCCAGCAACCCGGTCGCGCGGAAAATGCGCGAGGGCCTGTTGCCGGCATTGCAGCTGTGGGCCTATGTGCAGTCGATTCCCGAGCCCGACCGCGCCATCATCGGCATGGGCAAGCGCGACGCCGCCTTTGACGCCGGCATGCCGCTGCCTGCCCAAGTGTACCGGCCCGGCACGCAAGCCCCCGTGCCGGTGCCAGTGCACTGGGAAGTCACCAGCATGATGGACCAGCATGCCTACCTGCATATCCGGCCGGGCGACGATCTCAAGGTCGGCGACATGGTTGCCTTTGATATTTCGCATCCATGCCTTACCTTCGACAAGTGGCGCCATATTCCGGTGCTCGACGGCGAGCTGCGTGTGATCGACCTCGTGCAGACATTCTTCTGAAACGGACGCCGCGCGCATCGGCAACGAACAACATCGCAGCTACAACAGGGGACGCTTGCACCATGAGCATCGACATTCTCGCTTTCGGCGAAGCGCTGGTTGAATTCAACCAGCAGCCCGACGATCCCACGCGCTACCTGCAGGGATTTGGCGGCGATACATCCAACTTCTGCATCGCGGCGGCGCGCCAGGGCGCCCATGCCGGCTATATCAGCGCCGTGGGCGAGGACACCTTCGGGGAACGGCTGCTGGCGCTGTGGACCCAGGAGCGGGTCGATACCCGTCACGTGCGCATCGACGCCGGCGCGCCGACCGGCGTGTACTTCGTCACCCACGACGCGCACGGCCACCGCTTCGACTACCTGCGCAGCGGCTCGGCTGCCAGCCACTACTGCCACGAGTACCTGCCGCACCATGCCATCGCCGAGGCGCGCTACCTGCATGTGTCCGCCATCAGCCTGGCCATCAGCACCAGCGCCTGCGATGCCGGCCTGGCTGCGATGGAGCATGCGCGCAAGGCGGGTTGCAAGGTCACGCTCGACACCAACCTGCGCCTGCGGCTGTGGACGCTGGCGCGGGCGCGCGGCATCATGCGCGAAGCCTTTGCGCTGACCGACGTCTGCCTGCCAAGCTGGGACGACATCACCGTGCTGACGGGCCTCAACGACCGCGACGCCATCGTCGACTACCTGCTGGGCTGCGGCATCGGGCTGGTGGCGCTGAAGCTGGGCGAGGAGGGCGCTTACCTGGCGACGCCCGATGCCCGTTCGCTGGTGCCGCCTTACCCGGTGCGCCCGCTCGACGCCACCGGCGCCGGCGACTGCTTCGGCGGCAGTTTCGTCGCTCGCCTGGCAGCCGGCGACGATCCCTTCGAGGCCGCGCGCTATGCCAACGTGGCGGCGGCGCTGTCCACTACCGGCTACGGCGCCGTGGCGCCGATCCCGACCACGGAAACCGTGCTGGCGCGAATGGCGCACTCGGTTTCCGTGATCGCCTGATTCCCAAGCTTTACGTCCAATCGCTCTACCTGACCGAACAACCACGCCATGCAACCTCAATCCCTCTCGCTGATCGAACGCCTTGTCAACGTGCCGGTGATCCCGGTGCTCGAATTCTCCTCCGTCGACGAAGCCCTGCATGTGTCCGAAGCGTTGATCGGCGGCGGCCTGCCGGTGCTGGAGATCACGCTGCGCACGCCCGTGGCGCTGGACGCCATCAAGGCGGTGGCCGCAGCTTTCCCGCAAGCCTGCGTGGGCGCCGGCACGGTGCTGACGTCGGCTGACCTCATGGCCGTGAGCGAGGCCGGCGCGCAGTTCGCGGTCTCGCCCGGTCTCACGCCGGCACTGGCCGTGGCCGCGCAGGGCGCGGGCGTGGCGCTGTTGCCTGGCGTGGCCACCGCCAGCGAGGCGATGGCCGCGATGGAAGCCGGCTTCAAGTTCCTGAAGTTCTTCCCGGCGGAAGCGTCGGGCGGGGTGCCGATGCTAAAGTCGCTCTATGGCCCGTTCGCGCAGTTGCGCTTCTGCCCCACCGGCGGCATCGATCTCGCGCGCGCGCCGAGCTATCTCGCGCTGCCCAATGTGGTGTGCGTGGGCGGTTCGTGGGTAGTGCCCAAGGACGCCGTGGCCAAGGGCGACTGGGCGCGGGTGCGTACGCTGGCGCAGGAGGCTGCCGCGCTGCGCAAGACCGTCTGATGCCTTGCGGCGTCGGACAAAGGCGGATAGCGGGCCGACCTGCCAGGTCCTAGGCTGGCCTTATCCCGACCGCTGGAGACAGCATGCTAGTGCGATTGGCGGGTACGGCTGCGGGTAGCGCGGCAAGCGCCCAGGGGGGATGGGCCCGCTGGCTGCGCCGCGCGCTGATTTGCGCGTGCATCCTGTTCGCCGAAGGGTGCGCCAGCCTGCCGCCGGAGGCAGCGCGCACCCAGACGCTGGCCCTCGCCGATCCTGCCACCACCACCCTCGGGCGGCTGGTCGCGCAGAGTTCGCCCGACCCGGCCCTGTCGGGCTTCCACGTGATCGCCTCTGGCGAGGAAGCCTACGGCACCCTGATTTCGCTGGCGGACCACGCCACGCGTACGCTGGATCTCCAGTACTACCTTATCGAGACCGACGAATCCGCCCGCGAGATCCTGCGCCATGTCCGCGCCGCCGCGGAGCGGGGCGTGCGCGTGCGCATGCTGGTGGATGACCTGCATAGCGACGATGGCAAGGACCGGGCTTTCCTGCGCTTCGCAGGGCATCGCAATATCGAAGTGCGCATGTTCAACCCCTTCCCGGCGGGACGGTTTTCCAAGCTGACACGGATACTCTCGTCCGCGGCCGACGTCCGGCGGCTCAATCGCCGCATGCACAACAAGGCCTTTATCGCCGACAACGCGCTGGCCATGACGGGTGGGCGCAACATTGGCAACGCGTATTTCCTGCGCGCGCCGGACACCAATTTCGTCGATCTCGACGTGATCGCGGCCGGGCCCGCCGTACGGCGGCTCTCCGCGGCGTTCGACCAGTACTGGAACAATCCGCTGGCCGTGTCGGTGGAAACGCTGGCGACCCCGACCGAGACGGCGGACGCTGCCTCGGCCGCGAGCGCCCGCGGGGCCGGCGGTGCCAGCGCGGTACCGGCCGGGCAGACCCGCGCCGAGGCGCAAGCCGAGGGCAAGCGGATCGAAGCCCAGGCCATGAAGCCGTCCGGGAAATTCGACGCGCGCGCCAGTTTCCTTGGGCGCCAGTTCGCGGCGGGCGGCAAGCTGGCGCTCGAATGGGCCCCCGCCAGCGTGATGGTGGATGCGCCGAGCAAGGCTTCGCCGGACCACGCGCCCGCGCCCGGCGAGACCATGGGGGAAGAGCTGGGCCGCGTGCTGAGCGGGGCGCAAGTGGAGATTATCCTGATCTCGCCGTATTTCATCCCGGGCGATCGCGGGGTGGCATGGATGGCGGACCTGGTCAAGCGAGGGGTGAAGGTTCGGGTGCTGACCAACTCACTGGCCGCCACCGATGAGGCCATCGTCCATGTCGGCTACCGGCGCTACCGGCCAGCCCTGCTACACGCGGGCGTGGAGCTGCATGAGCTGAAGTCGAACCCTGGCCGGCCGCAGAAAGTCATCGGGGATTACACGTCTTCGCAGGCCAGCCTGCATGGGAAGGCCGCTGTCGCGGACCGTAGCATCCTGTTCGTGGGATCGATGAACTTCGACCCGCGCTCGGCCAGCCAGAACACGGAGACCGGCCTGATCATCCACAGTCCGAAGCTGGCGCAGCAAGTCGCGCAACTCTTCGCCGGAGCGATCGATGACAACAGCTACCTGCTGCGCTTGTCCGCGCAGGGCGCGGTGCAGTGGGTGGACGGCAAGGGGGACAAGGCGGTGGTGCTCGATACGGAACCGGATACCACGTGGCCGAAGCGCTTGTGGGTCGACGTGCTGGCGCCATTCACGCCGGAGGAATTGCTGTAGCGCTGGCGCGCTTGCGGGCGGAGGGCCACGGCGGCCCACCGCCGGGCTGCTTATTTGCTGCGATCGGCTGCGCCTTCGAGCTTCTGGCCGCCTTTCTGGAGATCCTGGCCGAGTCCGGCCATGGTATTGCAGCCAGCCAGCAGGGTGGCAAACAGAACGCAGAGGATCCATCCTTTTTTCACGCCAGACTCCTTTCGATCAATGAATTTGCCGCAATTCTACCGTTGTCGGGGCGCACTATTGAAGCACGATGCATGCCAATTTGTAACCGATCGTGGCAAGGCGCAGGCAGTGGCACGGGCGGCCGCCCGCCTATGCCAGCAACTCGCGTGCACGGGCGCAGATGGCCGCATGCGTTTGCGCCAGCCACTGGGCCGGGAAGGGCTGTGCCAGCAGGTAGCCTTGCACGGTACTGCAGCCCCAGCTGCGCACCTCGGCCAGCTGGTGCCGCGTTTCGATGCCTTTGGCGCAGACCGGCAACTGGAGGCGCTGTGCCTGCCCGCAGGCGGCTTGCAGGTGCGCGACGCAGGCGCCCGGCTGGTCTGGATGCGCGGTAATGCCGATGCTGCGCGCGTTGAACGTGAGCAGATCCGGGCGCAGGCGTTCCAGGGTGGCGATGCCGCCGGGGGCGTCGGCAAAGTCGCTCAGGGCAAAGCGCACGCCGGCGCCGCGTAGTGTGGCGAGCTTCGCCGCGGCAACCTGGTCGTTGGCAGGCAGCGCCTCAGCGGGGATCTCCAGGCAGACCCTTGACGGGTCCAGATGCCTGCGTTCGAGCGTGCGCAGCAAGGTATCGATCAGGGGCGCTCCGTGCAGCTGGGCGCTGGAAACCAGCAACGAGAGCGCCACCGGGTTGCCGATGCCGGGGCATTCCAGCAGGGGCAAGGCGTTTTCCATCAGCCAGCGTGCCACGTCGCCCATCATGCCGAGCGATTCCAGCGCAGGCAGGAAGTCCTGTGGCGCAACCCGTCCAAACTCGGGACTCTGCCACCGCAGCCTGGCCGTGTAGCCGGTCACGCAGCCCGTTGCCAGAGATGCCCGTGCCTGCAGGTTCAGCGCAAGCTGGCCGCGGGCCAGCGCATGCGGGAGGGCTGCCAGCAGCGGTGTGGATAGCGGCGCGCGCATTGCGGCGGCGCTGGCGGCTACGCCGTCGCCGCCGCGTTTGCGTACGCGCAGCATCGCGTCATACGCTTCGCGCAGGCTGCGCTCGGCGGGCTTGTCGGGTTCGTCAAGTGCTACGCCGATGCTGCAGGACAGGAATAACTCGAACCCATTCTGCCGGAAGGGGCGCGCGAGGCTCGCGGCCACGCCACGCGCAAGTTGCAGCGCGGCATCCATGGGATTGGCCGCGCCCGGGGGCAGCGGCACGGCGGCGCCGATGTCGGCCGGGCCCAGCCAGGTCAACTCGGCCGGGGTGGCCAGCGCGGCTACGCGCGCCGCGGCCTGCGCGCGCAGGCGTGTTGCCAGATGCGTGCCAAGGGTTTCGCTGGCGTGGGTAAAGCGGTCGAGATGGATGACAAGGACCGCGCAGCACTGTGTGGTGGGCGGCAGTTGCCGGCGCGCAGCCAGCGCGGCAGCGAAATCGCAGGTGTCATGAGGGTCCACCTTCGCCGAGCGGACAGCGTCATCCGCGTCGTCTGCGTCGTCTGCGTCATCTGCGTCATCTGCGTCATCTGCGTCATCTGCGTCATCTGCGTCATCTGCGTCAGGATGCATGAGGGGTCCCTGTGGTGGCATGGACGCGCTCCGGCCATGCCGTGACCGCGCCAACCGCCATGCCATCCGTGGGCCGGTCTGGGGACCCGGCCCGCAAGCCGCAATCCGGAGTGGCACGGCACAGCCAGATCATACGGTACGCCAGGCGCCGCCCGAAGCGCGGCCGATACAGGGATAGTGCGGATTCGCGGGGGCTTGACGGAGGTCAGCTTCTGGTGTGCGGCACAGCCCGGCAGGCCGGGCTGGCGGGGCGTCAGCCGGTGTCAGCCGGTGGTTTCGGCGTCGGCGCCGTCCTCGGGCGGCACGCGCGAGGCCAGCACCTTGTCGATGCGCTTGCCATCCATGTCGACGATCTCGAACTTCCAGTCGCCCCAGCGCACGGTGTCGGCGGTCTGCGGGAGCCGGCCCAGCAACAGCAGCAACATGCCGGACAGCGTGTGGTAGCGCTCCTTGTCCTCTTCCGGCACATGGCGCAGCCCAATGCGGTCTTTCAGCTCGGGGATGGGGATCAGGCCATCAAGCAGCCAGGAGCCGTCCTCGCGCTGCACCGCCCATTCCTCGCCGACGCCGTCCTGCTTGAATTCGCCAGTGATGGCCTCGATCAGGTCCTGCAGCGTGACCAGGCCCAGCACCTCGCCATATTCGTCGATGACAAAGGCGATCTGGCCGCCTGAAACACGGAAATGCTCCAGCAGTTCCATGCCTGTCACGCTTTCCGGCACGAACACCGGCTGTTGTGCCACCGCGGCCAGGTCGGTCGGTTCGCCGCGCAGGCGGCGCGCCAGCAACTGGCGGGCGCTGACCACACCGATCATGTCATGCAGGCCGCCACGTACCACCGGGAAACGCGAGTGATCGGATTCCTCGATGCGGCGCAGGTTTTCTTCCAGCGGGACTTCCACGTCCAGGCATACCACGTCGCCGCGCGGCACCATCAGCGAGGTGAGCTGGCGGTCGTCGAGGCGGAATACATTGCGCACCATGGTGTGCTCGTGCTGCTCGATCACGCCTGCCTCCGAGCCTTCCACCAGCAGGGCGTGGATTTCTTCCTCGGTCACCGCCGGGCCGCGGCCGCTCTTGACACCGAGCATGCGCAGCACCAGCCGGGTCGAGCTGGAGAGGAGCTTGACAAAGGGCGTCGAGGCCAGCGCCAGGAAGGAAATCGGGCGCGACACCCGGCGCGCGATCTTCTCCGGCGCCAACTGGCCCAGACGCTTGGGCACCAGTTCGCCCAGCACGATGGAAAAATAGGTCAGGCCCGCCACCACGATGGTGGTTGCCACGTAACCGGAGGTCGATGCCTGCAGGCCAAAGCCCTCCAGCCATGCACCGAACGGCTTGGCCAGGGTGGACTCGCCAACCACCCCGTTCAGCACGCCGATCGAGGTGATGCCGATCTGCACGGTTGACAGAAAGCGGGTGGGGTCTTCGCCCAGCTTGATCGCCTCGATGGCGCCGCGGTCGCCTTCTTCGATGCGCCGTTGCAGGCGGGCCTTGCGAGCCGTCATCAGGGCGATTTCGGACATCGCGAACAGGCCGTTGATCAAAATCAGCGCCAGTAATATGGCAATTTCCATCAGGGTGCACGCCCGGTGCGCGCAGGAGTTATCGAGGCCCAAAGCATAACATCGCTATGTGTCAGGGTCGCAGCCCGCCGCCTTGCGCGGATTGGCAGGCTGGGCCACGGTGCGCTGGCTGTTCAACTTCATCGAGCGCCGGCGCGGCAAGGACCTGGCCGAAGTGGCGGGGACGCGCGCGACGCGGTGACGGGGGCAATCATGGCTGACATGGACACCCCCCGAATATCCGGCCGTTCCTTGGCACCCTCGCCGTGTCCGAGCTGACGCGCGCGCTGCTGGCGAAGTCCGACAACGACTACAACGTGCTGGTCGGCAGCACGCCGGCGGCGCCGATGCTGTTCAGTAGCTATGCGGACCACCCGCGGCGACGGATCCAGGTAAAAAATGGCCCACCCTGCCAAGGGTGGGCCTTTCCTGGAATGAATAGGATGCGCGTTTAAGCCTCGTGAGCTAGCGCTTCGAGAGCTGCCCGGGCGATGAACCCGCTTCGGGTTTCATGACGCTTTTCGACGTAGGTGTCGATCTTATGGAGGACGAAGCGCGGCAAGCTGATGTTGATGCGTTCCGGCTTGGAGTCCAGCTTCGTGATGTCAACATCCGCCAGTGCCCATACTGCACCAGCAAACTCTTCCCTGGCCGCCAACTCTTCGATGGACGAGCAGGTGAAGTCTACGCTTTCCCCCAGCTCTACCAGCGTCTCGATATGGCTGCTGATTGCTTCTTTTGCGTTGCGAATGGCGTCCTCGATGGTATCGCCGTAAGAGTGGCAGCCCACAACATCGGGTACCGTCACTCCGTAGACGCTCCCATCATCCTTGTGGATGGCGATGGGAAATTCCATTGCTAACCCCCTTGATAGTCACAGTGTCAACAACACCGGGTAAAAAACCACCGGCGTTACAGGCCGGCAGTTTTCAGGGATGCTACGAACCGTTCCAAGTGGCAGATCCTTCTTTGGGTGAGGCACGGTAACAAGGCCCTGCTTCCTCGGATGTTTGAAGTGGTGATGGCTGCCCTTGGTGCGCACCAGTTCCCACCCGTCTTGCTCGAGCATCCGGATAAGCGCAGATGAATTCATCTGTTTGTCTCCCGGTTGCTTGTGTGTAATTTTACACACTGCACCGCGAAATGCAAAAAAATGTGTAATCGTGTGTATCTTTGGTGCAGTGGCACTCGGGTGTCCATCGGGTACCGACCAACACCCCGTCAATTCGCGGCTTCCGAACACACGTCAGAAAGGGGCCGCTCATCCTCCCAGCGCAGGCCCTTGGCGGCAGGACCCGCACTGCTCCCTGGAATGGGCTTGTTCTGCCTGGCAGGCGCTACCGCCTAAAAATTAAGCGTCTGGAATGGCGCTGTAGACCCTTGATTTCATTAGGGCGCCATTGTGCAAACCAGGTAGTGGCCAGTCTGTCAAAAACGCTGCTAAACGAATGATTTAAAAGGGAATCCCGATTTTCCGCATTATTACCTCGCAGGTAGTCGCCAGACGGCCATTGCCATGCTGTAATGCCGACATGGACACCCTGACCCCCAGTTCCGAAACCGCTCTCGACTTCCCCGGCCTGCTGCGCTACTGGCGCAGCAAACGCGGGTACAGCCAGCTTGCGCTGTCACTGGCGGCCGGGGTCTCCCAGCGGCATATCAGTTTTCTCGAATCCGGCCGCGCCCGCCCCAGCCGCGAGATGGTGCTGTCGCTGGCCGACCGGCTCGGCGTGCCGTTGCGCCAGCGTAACCGCCTGCTATTGGCTGGCGGTTTTGCGCCGGCCTACAGCGAGCATGGGCTGGCGGCACCCGCGCTGCAGATGGTGCAGCAGGCGGTCGCGCTGATCCTGTCCAAGCAGGAACCTTATCCGGCGGTGGTGCTGGACCGTTTCTGGAACATGCTCGATGCCAACCAGGCCTATCGCAGCATGATCGGCGTATTGCTGGGCGCGCGTGCGCCATCCAGGCTGGAGAAGGGCGGCAGGTATATCAACCTGATGCTGACCGTCTTCAATCCGGACGGCCTGTGGCCGGTCATCGAGAACGCGCGCCAGGTGGGCCGCTACCTGCTGCGGCGTGTGTGGCAGGAACTGCAGACGCAAGCGCAGGACCAGACCGCGCGCGAGATCTTCAATCGCATTGCCGCCTGGCATCCCGACATGGTCGGCCCGGCCGGCGTCCCGCTGTTCGACGATGAGGCCGCCGAACGCACGCCCCCGCCGATGTTGCCGGTGGCGCTGGCGGCCGAGGGCTTTCGCGCGTCGCTGTTCTCGACGTTGACCACGCTGGGTATTCCGCAGGATGTCACGCTGCAGGAGATGCGCATCGAGTGCTTCTTCCCGGCCGATGACGACTCGCGCCTCGCGCTCGAAGCGCTGGGGCTTGCCCAAGGCAGCATCGGCCTGTCGCGGGACGGCTAGCCCGCTTGCGCGAAGGCGGGCAGGGCGCCGTATGCGACAATGCCAGCTGTTTTTTGGTCTACACGAGGATCCGTCCATGTCCTTGCGCGCCTTTTTCCATGCTGCCGCAGTACTGATCGGCAGCAGCGCTTGTCTTGCCGCGTATGCCGAACCGGTCGCCGCCACGGTTCGCCCCGCTGCCGCGGGTTTGTATGAGTGCCGGACTCCCAACGGGGGCACGGTGTTCCGTTCCACGCCGCGCGAAGGGTGCTCCATGCTTTCCGTGCCCGATCCTTCAGCGCCCGACCCGCAGCGCTGGCTGCCCCTGATGGGCGCGAATGGGGTGATCTCCTATTTCGATACCAGCTCGGTGCGCCGCCGGGGTCCCGAGGTGGGAGTGGTAGTGATGCGCAATGCGCCGGCCGGCGTGATCCGCACCGCCAGCGGCGAACAGATCCGCTCCTCGCTCAAGCGCATGGTCTTCAACTGCGCGACGTCCATGTACGCAGTGGTCGAGCAGACCCTCTACGCCAAGCGCTATGCGCGCGGCGAGTCGCTCTATACCATTGGTGCCCCCCAGGCTGGCATGCCGCAGGCTGCCGGCGCAGGCACTGTCGCCGGCGAACTGTTGGACCGTTTGTGCCGCTAAGGCGGCTTCCGGCGGGGCGCGCCTTTTGCTGCATTGCAGTATCGATAGGCCGGTTGGCGCGTCAACCCATTGTTTCCTTGTGCCGTTGTTGCTAGTGACGAAGCGCAGGTGCCAAAGGCCACCAGGGCTGGCAGGCAGGCTTCTTTTTCGCAGCTGACCAGGAGGCTGATATGAAAAAGTGGATTGTGATGTTGTCGCTGGCCATGTTCGGTGCGGGCGCATACGCCCAGGCGTCGGCGCCTGCCGCAGCGGCTGCCGGCGAGAAGCCCGCAGCGGCAAGCTCGACCAAGCCGGCCAAGAAGAGCACCAAGAAGAAAAAGAACCACGCGCCGCCCGATAGCGACAAGATGATGAATAAGGGCGCCTGAGCGCCGATTGTGAAAGGCGACAGGCGGCCGGTGCGTCATTGGGCGCGCTCGCTGCCAGACTAGTTCGCCACGCCGCCCGCGTGCGCCGGGTTGCGCACCGGGTACCGATGTCCAGCGGCGCCATGCGCCATGCCGGGGGGAGCTGGCATCGAGGCGGAACCTGATCGAGAGGCTGCGGCCTCTCTTTTTTGCGTTTTTTCCGTGTTCCCCTTCCTTGTGGTCGTGCCGTCTTCCCGCAGATACCTCGGCGCTCTCGGTTTCGCTTCCTCCTCGCCCCGGGTGCGATTCGGGTGCAGTGCACGATTTTCCCAGGTGCACCATGCGCCGTTCCAGTGCCGAGCGTGCCCCCGTCACGCACATTGACGGCGCTCGATCCGTGTCCTAGCGTTTCAGATTCAGGTGTCGCCGCCGGCAAAGCCACAACGCTCGCACCGCAAGAGAAAGGGCTGAAGCCATGTCACCATCCGCAATGCGCTCCGCGCGCCACCAAGCCGCGATTTCCTGGGCCGGACAATGTGATGCGCCAGCCCGGGAGCCGCGCCGAAAGCGATGTCCAAGCGACCGGGGTTTCAATTTGTTGCAAACGTTGCGTGATCGAAACGTGACTTTTTAGTCCCCAATTGTTAAGGTTCTTTTGCGCATTGCAGCAAGCCCGATACACGCCTGGTACCAAGTCAAATGATGCGCCGCGAGATCCCCATTTGTACTCCCCTGGTTCATCGTGGCCGGCATCCCGTCGTTGCTTTCATCATTCCGGTCACATGGTGGTCCGCCTCTTGCTGCGGTGCCTGATCGATCCTGATTATCCAACTCTGCCTGCCACTGGCATCCATGTCCGAAATTGTTACCCTGCCGACCATCCCATCTGACCAGCGCCATGCAGCGGTGCGCGTCAACGAGCGCGCCGCGCGCCTGGGCAGGTGGTTGTGCGGCGGCATGCTGGCGGTGTGCGCGGTTGCCGCGCACGCGTTCGACTTTGAAACCGTGGCGACGCGCGCGCGCCAGCTGGCCGCAAGTCCTTACAAAGCACCCGCGCAAAACCTGCCGCGCGAGCTGCGCGAGCTGTCCTACGAGCGCTATCACGAGATCGAGTACAAGCCCGATCGATTCCAGTGGCGCAATGCCAAGCTTCCCTTCGAGCTCTCCTTCTTTCATGAAGGCATGGTGTTCGACCAGCCGGTGCGCATCCACGAAGTGGTGAGCGGCAGCGCCCGGGAAATCCGCTTTGATCCGTCCGCCTTCAACTATGGGCCGCACAAGGTCGACGCGGCCAAGCTCAAGACACTGGGGTTTGCCGGCTTCCGCGTGCTTTATCCGCTCAATAACGCGAAAGGCAAGGATGAGGTCGCGTCCTTCCTGGGTGCCAGTTATTTCCGTGCGCTCGGCAAGGACCAATGGTATGGCATGTCGGCGCGCGGCCTGGCAGTGGATACGGCGCTCAATTCGGGCGAGGAGTTTCCGCGTTTCGTCGAGTACTGGATCGAGCGGCCGTCGCCGGGGGACAAGCAGCTGACCATCTATGCCTTGATGGATTCGCGCCGCATGAGCGGGGCTTATCGCCTGGTGATCCGGCCAGGCACGGAAACCGTCATGGAAGTGAAGTCGCGCCTGTTCCTGCGCGAGAACGTTACCAAGCTTGGCCTGGCGCCGCTGACCAGCATGTACCTGTTTGGCGAGAACCAGCCCTCGTCGGTGCCGGACTATCGGCCCGAGGTGCATGACTCCGACGGCCTTTCGGTGCAGCTCGGCACGGGCGAATGGCTGTGGCGGCCGCTGGTCAATCCCAAGCGCCTGCTGGTGACGTCGTTCGCCGCGACCAACCCGCAAGGCTTCGGCCTGATGCAGCGGGATCGCAGTTTCAGCAGCTATCAGGAAATCGGCGCGTGGTACGAGCGCCGGCCCAGCGCCTGGGTGGAGCCCAAGGGCAACTGGGGTTCGGGCCGGGTCGAACTGGTGCAGATCCCGACCCCAGACGAAACCAATGACAACATCGTGGCCTACTGGGTGCCTGACAGCCCGCCCAAGCCCAAGCAACCTTTCGATTTCGAGTATCGCCTTTCATGGCAGAAGGACGGCGAAAAACAGCCGCCGCTGTCGTGGGTGACACAAACGCGGCGAGGCCAGGGCCTGAGCCGCAAGCAGGACGACACCAGTTTTTCGCTGGTGGTCGATTTTGAAGGCCCGGTCTTCAAGAAACTGGCCGCGAATACCCGGATCGATCCGGTGATTTCGGCCGACAGCAACGGGGAGCTGCTGAATACTTCGACGCAACGCAATGAGGCAACCGGCGGCTGGCGCATGACCATGATCGTGCGCCGCAAGGACGAGAACAAACCGGTCGAATTGCGCGGCTATCTTCGCAACGGCAATACAACCCTATCCGAGACGTGGAGCTACATCTTACCCCCCGGCTAAAGCAGCGCGCGGCCCCGGCGGCATGCGAGCGCTATCTCGATCGCGTGCAGATCTCGCCAGACCTGCGCCGCGAGCTTCTCAACAATATCGCTGGCAGCGATGGCACGGATTCCGAGTCGGCCATGCATTCGCTGCAGCAAAGACTCGCGGCTAAAGACGCCGACGCCGCGCAGTCGCCGGCGGGCGCAGCCTACGATTCGGTGGGGCGCCGCCTCAACCTCGCCTACGGCGCCCCGCAGGCGGCGGGCGAGCCGCTGGTGCAGCGCCGTGCCGACGGCACCGTGCGCATCGATACCGGCCCGGCCCCCGAGCGCGCCTCGATGGTGCCGCGCGCCTGGCCCCCGCACATCGTCACCGGCTTCCTGCGCAACCTGGGTCGGCGCGTGCTGGGCCGCCCGCCCGTGCCCGAAACCTGGGACACCTTGCACGACGGTCCCGACGCCGAGGGCAAGTGGCATCCCGCGGGCTCGCACCGGCGCTGGGTGCTGCTTGGCCTGGTGGCGGGGCAGACCGCGCTGGCCACCTATTTCATGACCAAGGTGCTGCCCTATCACGGCACCGACCCGCTTGAGATTGCCATGCTGGCGCTCTTCGCCATCCTGTTCTCGTGGGTGTCGGCGGGTTTCTGGACCGCGATGATGGGTTTCCTGGTGCTGGCCAGGGGCGGCGATCGTCATCTGATCTCGCGTTCGGCAGCGGTGGACGGACCCATCGCGGAGGAGGCGCGCACCGCGGTCATCATGCCGATCTGCAACGAGGACGTGAACCGGGTCTTCGCCGGGCTGCGCGCGACCTATGAGTCGATGGAGCGCACCGGCGAACTGGCCCGCTTCGACTTCTTCGTGCTGTCCGACAGCGGCAACCCGGACCTGCGTACCGCCGAGACCGATGCGTGGATGGAAACCTGCCGCGCGGTCAACGGTTTCGGTCGCATCTTCTATCGCTGGCGCCGTCACCGCGTCAAGCGCAAGACCGGCAACGTGGCGGATTTCTGCCGCCGCTGGGGCAGTGCGTACCGCTATATGGTGGTGCTCGACGCCGATAGCGTGATGAGTGGTGAATGCCTGACCACGCTGGTCAAGTTGATGGAAGGCAACCCCGGCGCCGGCATCATCCAGACCGCGCCGCTCGCCGTGGGGCGCGAAACCATGTATGCGCGCGTGCAGCAGTTTTCCACGCGCGTGTACGCCCCGCTGTTTACCGCCGGCATGCATTACTGGCAGCTTGGCGAATCGCATTACTGGGGCCACAACGCCATCATCCGCGTCCTGCCCTTCATGGAGCATTGCGCGCTGGCGCCGCTCCCCGGCAAGGGGCCGCTGGCGGGAGAAATCCTGTCGCACGATTTTGTCGAAGCCGCATTGATGCGCAGGGCGGGGTGGGGCGTGTGGATTGCCTACGATCTGGAGGGCTCCTACGAGGAGTTGCCGCCCAACCTGCTCGACGAGGTCAAGCGCGACCGCCGCTGGTGCCAGGGCAACCTGATGAACTTCCGCCTGTGGATGAAGCAGGGCTTCCACGCGGTGCACCGCGCGGTATTCCTCACCGGCGTGATGGCATATCTGTCGGCGCCGCTGTGGTTTCTGTTCCTGGCGTTGTCCACCATCATGCTGGCCAAGCATGCGCTGGTGCCGCCCGAGTATTTCACACAGCCCTACCAGTTGTTCCCGACCTGGCCGGAGTGGCATCCGGAGAGGGCGCTGGCGCTGTTCTCGGCGACCGCCACGCTGTTGTTCCTGCCCAAGCTCGCCAGCGTACTGCTGCTGATGAAGGACGCGCGCAATTATGGAGGACCGCTGCGGCTGGTGGCTTCGATGCTGATCGAGGTGGTGACGTCGGCCTTGCTGGCGCCGGTCCGGATGCTGTTCCACACCAAGTTCGTGGTCGCGGCCTATGGCGGTTGGGGAATTACCTGGAAATCGCCTCCGCGCGAGGATGCCGAGACCACCTGGGGCGAGGCGTTTCGCCGTCATGGCACGCATACCCTGATTGGCCTGGCATGGGGTGGACTGGTGCTGTGGCTGGAGCCGAACTTCATCTGGTGGCTGCTGCCGATCGTGGGTTCGCTGGCGCTCTCGATCCCGCTTTCGGTATGGCTGTCGCGGGTTTCGCTGGGCCGTGCGTTGCGCCGTGCCAGGTTGTTCGTCACGCCCGAGGAAGCCACGCCGCCAAGCGAGATGGTCGCCATGCAGAAGCATGTGGAGGCTGCGGGCGATCCGCCCGCATTTATCGATGCGGTGGTCGATCCCGTGACTAATGCGTTGATATGCGCCACCGGCTCGGCCCGCATGGTGCAGCCGGAAGCCACGCGGCAGGAGCATGCTGCCTTGGTGCAGCGCGCCCTGACGACAGGCCCCGACGGCCTCAGCGCCGCCGAGAAGCACCTGCTGCTGGGCGATCCTTTCGCACTGGCCAGCTTGCACGAGCTGGTGTGGGGCTCCCCGCTGACGCACGCGGGATGGAAGGAGACGCGCGTGTTGCCCCGGCGTGCGCCTAACGTGGTGCCATTGCGGCCGCGGCTTGCTTGAGATAGTGGCCGCAAGGAGGGCAAGCGGATGGGGCGGCAGCCCCGTCCCCGACGGCCAACCGCTACAACCGCTGCGGCTCGCGCCGCATCGCCCTGGCTACACGGGGTCTAGCGCAGCGCCGCCGTACAGATGGGCGCATTGATATAGACATCACCCACGCGGCGCTCGCCGCGCTCGTTGCGCGTCATATAGCGGAACATCATGCTGACCCCCAGCTTGGTCAGGATTTCCACGTCGCGATTGGCGCAGATATTGCGCTGCAGCGGCGCCGCATAGCTGAGCTCGAAACTGGCAAGGTCCAGCATGGGACCGCGATACTTGGTCAGCTCAAGCTGGAACAGGATGTGTTTGCCCGGAACCGTCTGGCAGCGGCGCAGGCGCGTCTCGCCATCGATCTCGATGGGCAGGGCGTCGTTGAGCTGGCGGCAGGCACGCGCCAGTATGTTGTCCGGGCGCGCGGTATTGCGCAGCAGTTCCGGTACGCCCGCTGCGCCGGTGTTCTGCCCTGTGGCCGCGCCCTTGAGCATCTGGGCCAGCGCGTCGGCCTCGTCCACCACGACGGGCGCCGAGGCGGCGCTCCTGGCTGGCGGCGTTGCCGCGTGCGCTTGCTGCGCCCACGGCAAACTGGCCGCGCCGGCGGCCAGGGCAAGTAAGACGGAAAGCAGCGTGTATCTTGTTCTCATGCAGGAAAACGTTGCCGGAAGCCGCGCCGGAGGGCGGGCTCCCGCGGTGCGTCGGGCTGCGCGATCGTCCGCCCGGCGCGGACGACAGGCTGGCATTGTACCCTTGGCGTTACTTCCGTTGAAAGCCAGCCCCGGTTCCCTGGGGCCCATCATCACCGTTGCGCACGCCCAGGCGACCGCGCGCCTGCATCATCGCCGCGCGGCGCATCGTGTGCGCGGCTTGTTACGCTATGCAACAATTACGCCTTTCACCGCGCCCGCGCCGTTCGCATTGTCGACGCTGGCGCCGGCGGCCATCCCGGCTGCCCCATGCTCCTCAGGAAGCCTCGATGACTCGCTCCACCCGCGCGCCACGGTCCGCGCGTTTTCCCCTCTGGCTCCTGGTATGTGCTTCGCTCACCGCGCTGGCGCCTCTTTCGATTGATATGTACTTGCCGAGCTTCCCCGCGCTGGCAGGCGATCTCGGGGTCGATATCGGCCGTGTGCAACTGACGCTGGGGACCTTCCTGGTGGGGCTGGCGGTGGGGCAGGCATTCTATGGCCCCATCAGCGACCGCTATGGCCGCAAGCCGCCGCTGTATATCGGACTGGCGGTCTATGCGCTCGCCGCGGCCGGTTGCGCGCTGGCGCGCGACGTCGAGGCGCTGATGCTGTGGCGCTTCCTGCAGGCACTGGGCGGCTGCGCCGGCATGGTGATGGCGCGCGCCGTGATTCGCGACCGGCTGGAGGCGCACGAATCCGCTCGGGCCTTCTCCTCGCTGATGCTGGTGATGGGCCTGGCGCCGATCCTGGCGCCTATCATCGGCGGCGCCTTGCTGGGGGCATTCGGCTGGCGCGCCATCTTCTGGCTGCTGTGCGGCAGCAGCCTGCTGATCCTGTGGGTGGCACACCGGTATCTGGAGGAATCGTTCGATACCGTCAATGCCATGCCCCTGCGTCTCGGCCGCGTGCTGGCCAACTACGGCGAACTGCTGCGGGACCGGGGCTTTGTGGGCTATTCGCTGTCGTCCGGCTGCGCACAGGCGGGCATGTTCGCTTATATCGCGGGGTCGCCGTTCGTGCTGATCGAGTTGCATGGCATCGATCCTTCTCATTACGGCTTTGTATTCGGCGCCAACGCGCTGGGCATGATCGGCATGTCGCAGCTTAACGCGAGGCTGGTGCGCACCCGCACGCTCGACCATGTGCTGCGCGGCGCCCTGGTTGCGCCGTGCCTGGCCGGCGTGGGATTGGCCGCGGCCGTGCTGGCCGGCGTGGCGCCGTTGCCGGTGCTGCTGGCTGGCTTCTTCCTGTTTATCGCCAGCCTTGGTTGCATCCTGCCGAACGCCTCGGCGCTGGCCATGGCCGAGCAGGGCCAGCGCGCCGGCACCGCGTCCGCGCTGATGGGAACGCTGCAATTCGCGCTGGGTACCCTGGCCGGCGGCGCGGTCAGCCTCTGGCGCGACGGCAGCGCATTGCCTCTGGCGGTAGTCATGGGTGTCTGTGGTACCGGCGCCGTGCTGATGCGCGTCTTCGGCCGTTCAGGCAAGCCGGCGCACAGCGCCGGGTGATGCGCGCCGCGATGGCCTGGCGGAACGCACTGGTGCGCTCCCGCGCGTCCGGCACGGTTACGCGGCCTGGCCGTTCTGCAGCACCACCAGCTGGGCCGGCATCGGCGCCGGGAAGCCAGCCTCGCCAAAGCTCTCGCGGATCGCGCGGTTGGTGTCGAAATACACCTGCCAGTAATGATCGGTATGGCAGTACGGACGCACGGCAAGTACTGGCCCGACCAGGTTGAACTCGAGGATTTCCACGTCGGGGGCCGGTTCGGCCAGCACGTTCGGCAGTGCGGCCATGCGTTCCTTGAGCAGCGCGGCGGCGGCGGCGGGATCGGTGCTGCCGGCCAGCTGCGCCTTGAGTTCGACGCGGCGGTAAGGGTTGGCGCTGAAATTCTGGATGGTGTCCGAGAAGATCTTGCTGTTGCCGACCACGGTCAGGACGTTGTCCGGCGTGTCCAGCGAGGTGGCGAACAGGCCGATCTCCCTGACCGTGCCGGTGATGCCGCCCACGGTGACGAAGTCCCCGACCTTGAACGGCCGCAGTACCACGAGGAATGCCCCCGCGGCGAAGTTGGACATCAAGCCCGACCAGGCCATGCCGACGGCAATGCCGGCCGCGGCGATCAGCGCGGCGAGGCTGGTGGTCTGGATGCCGAAGTAACCCAGGATGCCGATCACCAGCACGATATTGAGCGTGACCGTGACGATGGACCCGATGTAACGCAGCAAGGTCGGATCGACCTTCTGCCTGGACAGCGATCCCTGCACCATCCGTACCACGAAATGGATCAGCCACCGGCCGATCACCCAGAAAGCCAGCGCCGCGAGTATCTTGACCCCAAATTCCGTCGCATAGGCGATGGCTACGGCTTCAAATTTCTGCAGCGTTGTGGCATCCATCGTGACTCCCTTGCTGGCTCGGCAGGTATACAGGCAACGAACATCATGCAGCGGTTGCCCGCATGCGCAGGGTGCAAGGCACGAGTGCAGGCAACGCATTATTGCTACGCAGCGAGCCGAAGTTCAAGCACAAAATGGGCGCGGTGGGCGCGGCAAGGAGGGATGGCGATGGGATCATTCCCATCGCACCGGGAGTTACCAGTTGGTTTCCCGCTCCGGGGTGGCGGAGATACGGTGCAAGGACAGATCCGCGCCGTTGTATTCGGATTCGGCATCGAGCCGGATGCCGACCAGTTTCTTCAGCGTGCCGTAGACCACCGTGCCACCCAACAGGGCGATGCCGATGCCAAGCAGGGTCCCGATGATCTGCGCGCCCAGCGAGACGCCGCCCATCCCGCCCAGCGCCTGGCTGCCGAAGATACCGGCGGCAATGCCGCCCCAGGCGCCGCACAGCCCGTGCAACGGCCATACGCCCAGCACGTCGTCGATATGCCATTTGTTCTGGGCCAGCGTGAACAGGTAGACAAAGAGTGCGCCGGCGATGGCCCCGGTCACCAGCGCGCCCAGTGGGTGCATCAGGTCCGAGCCCGCGCAGACCGCCACCAGCCCGGCAAGCGGGCCGTTGTAGGTAAAGCCGGGGTCGTTGCGGCCGGCCGCCCAGGCGGCCAGGGTACCGCCGGCCATGGCCATCAGGGAATTGATGGCGACCAGCCCGCTGATCTTGTCGACGGTTTGCGCGCTCATGACATTGAAGCCGAACCAGCCCACCGCCAGCACCCAGGCACCCAGCGCCAGGAAGGGGATATTCGAGGGCGGGTGCGCGCTGATGCGGCCATCCTTCTGGTAGCGCCCGCGGCGCGCGCCCAGCAGCAGGATTGCCGGCAGCGCGATCCAGCCGCCCATGGCGTGGACCACGACGGAACCGGCGAAGTCGTGGAAGGGCGCCCCCGCGACCGAGGTGATCCAGTCTTGTACGCCAAACCGGTTATTCCAGGCAATACCCTCGAAGAAGGGATAAACCAGGCCAACCAGGACGAAGGTCGCCACCAGCTGTGGGTTGAAGCGCGAGCGCTCGGCAATCCCGCCGGAAATAATGGCCGGGATGGCGGCGGCGAAAGTCGCCAGGAAAAAGAACCTCACCAACTCGTAGCCGCTGCGTTGCGCCAGTGCCTGGGCACTCGTGAAGAACTCGACCCCATACGCCACGGTGTAGCCGATGAAGAAATAGGCGATGGTGGAAATGGCGAAATCCACCAATATCTTGACCAGGGCGTTGACCTGGTTCTTCTTGCGCACCGTGCCCAATTCAAGAAACGCAAAGCCCGCGTGCATGGCGAGCACCATGATCGCCCCCAGCAGGATGAACAGGGCGTCAGTGCCGCTCTTCCAATTGTCCATACATTCCTCATGCTCAAAATGGGAGCATTGGTAAGCAAAAACCATTCCAGTCTGGGGCATCCCGTTCGGAAACCTGCACCGTGTTGGGTGTTTTTGCACCGGGTTGTTGCACCTGCGGGGGTCATCTCGCGGATTTCCGGCTGCAAAAGGCGGAAAAAGGCGGCGCGGTCGTCATGCGAGCCCGCGAGTTGCAGGCCGGGTCTTGCGCCAAAATGATGCAATGCCTCGATTTGGGGCGTCGTATGCCCTGCGTCGTGCACCACAATGGAGGATCTTGCCGGGCCCCGTCCGGGGCCATGCGGATGCCGCGGGCCGCTGCCCGTGGCACCGGCGTTCGTAGCGGATGGGCGACCAAGGCCGCATCGCGCGGTACGCAGCTTGGATTTTGCGTGGCGTCAATGCGCGCATTTGAAGGCGTGGAAAAGGGGGTAGATTCCCCGCAAAGGCGCTTGAGTCAAGGATTTGCGGCTGTTGCATTGGTGCCACTGGGGATTGCCCAATGCTTAAAGCGCAGATTAGACTGCCCCGATCGGTAATTTGCCGCGTGGCAGACACTCCGATCAAGACGACCAACAAGGGAAATCAGCCATGAATAAAGGTGAATTGGTATCTGCCATCGCCGCGGACGCGGAATTGAGCAATGCTGCGGCAGAGCGCGCGCTGAATGCGGCTCTGGACAACATTAAGACGGCGGTTGCCAAGGGTGATTCGGTAACGCTGGTGGGTTTCGGCAGCTTCAGTTCCGGCAAGCGCGCTGCGCGTACCGGCCGCAATCCGCGTACTGGCGAGACCATCAAGATTCCGGCCGCAAAGACGGTCAAGTTTTCTGCTGGCCAAGGGTTCAAGGACGCTGTGAACAAGAAGAAGTAAGAGTCCGCGCCTTGAGCGCTGATAAGAGGCGGCCACGAAGGCCGCTTTTTTTGTTGGGCTCGGGCTGCGCCGGGAGGTGCTGCGCCGCAAGGCGGCAGGCCCGTTCCGGGTTAAACTGCCAATCGTCGGCACCCGTCTTTCGACCTGCTTCGCGGGTCCGCCCGGCAGCTTCCAGACATCGGATTCATCATGAACGACCTGTCCCACCAGCTTTCCATGACCGTGCTGATGACGCCGGACATGGCCAATTTCTCAGGCAATGTGCACGGCGGCACCATCCTCAAATACCTCGACATGGTGGCGTATGCCTGTGCCAGCCGCTACGCCGGACGCTATGTCGTCACCTTGTCGGTCGACCAGGTCATGTTTCGCCAGCCCATCCATGTGGGGGAACTGGTGACCTTCCTGGCGGCAGTGAATTTCACTGGCCGCAGCTCCATGGAGATTGGCATCAAGGTCATCACGGAGAATATTCGCAGCAAGCTGGTTCGCCATACCAATAGCTGCTACTTCACCATGGTGGCGGTGGACGACGATGGCGCTCCGGCCGAAGTGCCGACGCTGGTGCCGCGCGATGAAGTCGAGCGCCAGCGCTTTGCCGCGGCCCAGCTGCGCCGCCAGTTGCGCCAGGAAATGGAAAAGCGCCACGCTGAAATCACGGGTACGGTGTCCTGAGGTGGGGGCGGCACGCATGCACACCGGCCTGAAGGGCCTGCTGGCCGCGCTGGCGTTGCTCGCGCCTGCGGCACATGCCGAGGAAGTCGGCAGCGTCAGCACTAATTTCCGCATAACCGGCTCGGACAAGGTCGTGATCGAAGCCTATGACGATCCCGTGGTGCAGGGCGTCACGTGCTACGTCTCGCGCGCCCGCACCGGTGGCATCAAGGGTTCGCTGGGCATGGCCGAAGACCCGGCGGAAGCCTCGATCGCCTGCCGGCAGGTCGGGCCGATTACGTTCAAGGGGCCGCTGCGCCAGCAGGACAATGTGTTCTCCGAGCGCATGTCGATCCTGTTCAAGACCTTGCATGTGGTGCGCGCGGTCGACCGCAAGCGCAACACGCTGGTCTACCTGACCTACTCGGATCGCATCGTTTCCGGCAGCCCGCAGAACAGCGTGACCGCGGTGCCGGTGGCGGCGGACACGCCGATCCCGGTCAAATAATCCATCAAATGGTCGATCGATCAGTCGATCAGTCGATCAGTCAATCAGTCAATCCGGAGAAGACAGGATGAGTCAGCAAGGCAAGGTTGCGCTGGTAACGGGCGCCGCCCGCGGCATTGGCAAGGCAGTGGCGCAAGCACTGCTGGCGGCGGGCTACCGGGTGGTGTTTGCCGGGCGTACCGCCGAACCGCTCCAGGCGCTGGCCGCCCAGGCCCGGGCCGATGGCCATACAGCGCTCGCGGTGCAGTGCGATGTGAGCGATCCGGCTTCGGTCGAACACCTCTTCGCGCGAATCCGCGAAGAGTTCGGCCGGCTCGACGTGCTGTTCAACAATGCCGGCATCAATGCGCCGGCGGTACCGATCGATGAATTGTCGGTGGAGCAATGGAAGGCAGTGGTGGACACCAACCTGACCGGTGTCTTCCTGTGCTCCCGTGCGGCCTTTGCGCTGATGAAGTCGCAGAGCCCGCGCGGCGGGCGCATCATCAACAACGGCTCGATCTCGGCGCATGCGCCGCGCCCGAATACGGTCCCTTACACGGCAACCAAGCACGCCATCACCGGGCTGACCAAGAGCCTCTCGCTGGATGGCCGCGCCTACGATATTGCCTGCGGGCAGATCGACATCGGCAACGCCGCGACCGACATGGCTTCCCGCATGGCCCGCGGCGTGCCGCAGGCCAATGGCGAGATTGCACCCGAGCCGCTGATGGACGTGGCGCACGTGGCCAGTTCGGTGGTCCATATGGCCAACCTGCCGCTCGATGCCAATGTGCAGTTCATGACCGTGATGGCCACCAGGATGCCCTTCGTCGGCCGCGGCTGAATCTCGCGCAGCCGTCGTGCCGGCGCGCTGCCGATTGAGCGCCAGCGCCGGACCAGCCGGCTTTGGCCATAAGCCGGCCCGCGCGCCAGGATCGCATCGGGTTGCAATGCGGCCTTGGCTAAAGGCCGGGTTCAGGCCGCCGCGTCGAACATCTTGCGCAATGTCGATTTCAGGATCTTGCCGTTGGCATTGCGCGGCAGCATCCCGGGGCAGAAGACGATCCGCACCGGCACCTTGAAGGCCGCCAGCCGCTCCCCCACGAAGGCCTGCAGTTCCGCCTCGGTGACCTGCGCGCCCGGCTTGAGGCTGACCACCGCCGCTGGTTCTTCGCCCAGCGTGCGGTGGGCAATGCCGACCAGCGCCGCATCCATCACCGCCGGGTGATCGTACAGCACGCTTTCGACCTCGATGCAATAGATGTTCTCGCCGCCGCGGATCAGCATATCCTTCATGCGGTCGACGATGTAGACAAAGCCTTCCTCGTCGATCCGCGCGATGTCGCCGGTCTTGAGCCAGCCGTCGATGAACGTCTGGGCCGTGGCTTGCGGCTTGTTCCAGTAGCCGCGTACCACGTTGGCGCCGCGCACCATCAGTTCTCCGGTTTCGCCGATGGGCAGGCTGCGGCCGCGTCCATCGACCACTTTCATCTCGCCGATGGGCAAGGCGGGGCCGCCGCTTTCAGGCCGCACCACATACTCCTCGGCGCTGTGGCTGGTGAAGGTGGCCGAGGTCTCGGTCATGCCCCAGCCGATGCCGGGCGCCGAGTGCGGGAACACCTCGGTGATGCGGCGAACCAGTTCGGCCGACGCCGGCGCGCCGCCATAGTTGACGTTTTCGAGCGAGGACAGGTCGAATCGCTCGCGCTCCGGATGCTCGATGATCTGCCAGGCAATGGTGGGGACGCCGCCCGCGGCCGTGCAGCGCTCGCGCTCGATCAGTCCCATGGCGCGCACCACGTCCCAGCGGCGCATCAGCACAATCTTGCTGCCGCTGGCCAGCGCGCCGTTGAGCACGGCCATGCAGCCGGTGACGTGGAAGAAGGGCACCGACAGCAGCATGCCCTTCTGCGGCGCGGCCGGGTCGGGGGCCGGGATGGCTTCGCCACGACGCAGGCAATTGCGCATCGGGCTGAACGCGCCGGCCACCGCGACCGTGGTGGCGTTGCGATGCGTGCCCAGCGCGCCCTTGGGTTTGCCGGTAGTACCCGAGGTATAGAAGATGGTGGCGTCGTCGTCGGCGTCGAGCGGTATCCCGGGCACCGGCAGCGCAGGCAGCGTGGCCCATTGGTCCGGCTTGCCAATCAGGCTTTCCAGCGTTGAGATGCGCGCATCTCCCTGTGCGCCCTCGGCACGGCTGACGTAGATCTTTTCCAGCGCGGGGCAGCCTGGCAGGTGTTCGAGGATGCGGCCCAGGCGCTCGTCGTCCACGATGGCGATCTTGCTGCCGGAATCGGCCAGGCCGTATTCCAGTTCCGCGCCGGTCCACCAGGCATTGAGCGGCGTGACGATGGCGCCGGCCAGCAGGGCGCCGTAGAAGACCGCCGGCCACTCCGGCAGGTTGCGCATGGCCAGCGCAACGCGGTCGCCCTTGCGCACGCCGTCGCGGATCAATGCATGGGAGATCACCAGCGCGGCCCGGGCGAACGCGTCATAGGAGACGCGCTCGTCCTCATAGACCACGAAAGTCTTGTCGCCCAGCGCGCGGGCTAGCAGGAAGAGGTCGCGCAGCGTGGGCGGCGCGTTCTTCCAGACGGTGGTGGGAATGCCCCGGATCACGCGCGTTTCGGTTTCGAAAGCCGCGCCGGGAGAGGTAAGACGGGCGTGGGCCTCGGCCAGGCTGATGGCCGGCCAGGACGCAGCGGTTTGCGGATTGTTCGACATATTGCCTCCCTGACTGCATGGCAGGATGGGCGACGCTCTGGCGTGCCGGCGCGGCAGCGTGCCCGCACGCGCCGCCAGCCCGGCGAGCCGGGCGGCAATGGGTGCGGGCAGGGTGTGCCCCGGCTCAGGCCTCAGGCCTCAGGCTGGCAGCGGGCCCGGAAAGGGTACAGCGGTGCGGCGCGGCTCAGATCGTGACGCCGCCATCCACCACCATGGCCTGGCCGGTCATGAAGGTGCTGGCAGCCGAGGCCAGGAACACCGCCGCGCCGGCGATCTCCACCGGTTCGCCGATGCGGCGCAGCGGTGCTCCCTGCGTCGACAGCTTGTAGCGCTCCGGGTCTTCCCACAGCGCCCGCGCGAAATCGGTGCGGATCAGGCCCGGCGCGATGCAGTTCACGCGCACATTGTGCGGACCGAACTCCACCGCCAGGTTGCGCGCCAGCTGGAAGTCGGCCGCCTTCGACACGTTGTACACGCCGATGGTCGGCGAGCCGCGCAGGCCGCCGATGGACGACACGATGATGATCGAGCCGTCCTCGCGCTCGATCATCTGCGGCGCCACCATCTGGATCAGCCAGTGGTTGGAGATGACGTTGTTGTCCAGCACCTTGCGGAACTGCTCGTCGGTGACGCCGCTCATCGGCCCGTAGTAGGGGTTGGAGGCGGCGTTGCAGACCAGCACGTCGATCTTGCCGAACGTGCGGTTGGTTTCGTCGACGAGACGCTGGAGATCTTCCTTGGATGAAATATTGGCCGCTACGGCGATGGCGGTGCCTGCGCCATGCCTGGCATTGATGGCATCGACGACTTCCTGGCAGGCCTCGGCCTTGCGCGAGGAAATCACCACTTTTGCGCCCTGCACGGCCATCTGTTCAGCGATGGCACGGCCAATGCCGCGTGAAGAGCCGGTGACGATGGCAACCTTGCCGGTCAGGTCGAACAATGACATGCGTGTCTCCTGTTTTCCTGGTCCTCGCGGTGTGGGGCCAGATGTTCTGTAAAGGGCGCTATGGCGGTTTCCTGTCGGCAGCATTGCCGGTGCGTCCGGTTATGCTACCGTCCGGTACATTATGGTTGGGCGGTATCGCGCAGTCCACACACAAATCGGCGGCCGGCCCGGCTTATCAGCGATTTTTCTTTTGGCAATGAGCGCCGTGCATGACGTGCGCGCGCGGCACGCGCAAGGGTATGCTTGCAGCCCGGGCCGGCAGCGGGCCACCCGGGCCAACCCCAACATTCAGGACAAGGCAAGCGCGACATGCTCTGGCAAATCAGGAACACCGAGGTCTACCTGCTCGGGGCGATCCACGTGCTGGATGCGCCGTTGCCGGCGCTGGCACCGCCCGCGGAGCAAGCCTGGAGCACGTCGGCGCGTATCGTTTTCGAGGTGGCGCTGGATCGGCAGCCGGATTTCAGTCCGGCGTATTTCCCGGAAGGCGATCGCCTGAGCCAGCACCTGCCGGCCGCCAGGTTCGAGCAGGTGCGGGCGCTGTGGCAGGACTACGGGCTACCCGATGCGGAGCTGGAGCGCCTGCGTCCCTTGTTTGCCGCGATGCACCTGCAGTTCGCGCTGGCTGCCCGGCACGGCATCCTGGCGCAGCACGGCGTCGATCGTTTCCTGTGGACGCGCGCCGCCGGGGACGGCCGGACGACGGATGCGCTGGAGGACGGTACCGAAGCGCTGCGCATGCTGCAGGGCGTGCCGTTCGACGAGCAGGTATCGATGCTGGCCTTCTTCGCCGAGCAGCCGGAGCTGGCCGCCGCGGAGCCGGCCGATATGGTGCGGTGGTGGCGGCAGGGGCAGGCCGAGCCGTTCGCCACGCTGCTTGCGCAGCGCCGCGCGCAGTGGCCGCACGCGCTGGCGACGCTGGTCGATGCGCGCAACCGGCAGTGGATGCCGAAGATCCAGGCCCTGATCGCGGATCGCGTGCCGACCCTGATCGTGGCGGGCGCGTTGCACCTGGTCGGGGAGGCTGGCCTGCCGGCGCTGCTTGCGGCGGCAGGCTTCGATGTCCGGGCCGTGCCGCGCTGAAGCGAGCGTTTAGCTTGCCTGCCGCGCGGCAATCAGCGCTGGCAGCATCTGCGCCAGTTGTTCCTGGTCGGCGCGATCCAGCACCAGGCCGAAGCGTTCCGCTAGCGCTTCGAGGATCGCGGCAGGGGTCTTCAGTTTCTGGCGATGCACGCCGCCATCGCTCGCGCGCACGGCAAAGTCGTCATTGACCAGCGTCAGGCGGGTGTTGCCCTGCGAGCGCGCCACGGTCAGGCAATTGCGGAAAAGGCTGTCGGGATGGGTGGAGGTGTACCAGTTGCGCGGCAAGAAATCGATTGCCTGCTGCGGCGTAAGATCGAATCGATAGAGCTTGAGCCAGCCACGCTCACCACCGACTTCCAGGTCATAGAGATGAAAGGCGGCGCCGGGCGCTTCCAGCGCGGCCAGCCGGTATGGAAACGGATCGGCGGGCTCCGTTTGCGGCAGCGGCATCGCGCGATACGGGTTGGGGCCGCCGAACCCTACGTCCACGATATAGCTGCGATGCGCGGCTTCCACGCGCAGCAGCATATGCGATTGCATGGTGGGCACGTCTTCCGGCACATTCCATCGCACGCGCGCGGTCAGCGTCGTGACGCCATAGCCAAGCGCGCGCAGCGCGGCGGCCAGCAAGGTGTTCTGCTCGAAGCAGTAGCCACCGCGTGCATGGGTGACCAGCTTGTCGAAGACCGCGTCCAGGCCGATGCGGATCGGGCGCTGAAGCAGGACGTCGACGTTCTCAAAGGGAATACGCGCCAGGTGCGCGGCGATCAGGCTGTCGAGCGTGGCGAGGTCCGGCCGCGTGGGCAGCGGATGGCCCGGATGGCCCGGATGGCCAATACGGGCGAGATAAGCCTGCAGGCGGGTGTCGTCTAGTGCGTTCATTGTGATGTTGCCCGGCGCTAGCCGCGCAGGCCGAAGTTGCGGGGAAACGCGGCCATGTTCAGGCCAGCGCGAGCAGTGCCGGCACATCGAGCAGCTCGATATCTGCGTAGTGTAGCCGCAGGAGCCCGCGCGTCTCGAGTTCGCGCAGGGCCTGGTTGACGGTCTGGCGCGACAAGCCAAGCATCTGGCCCAGCTGTTCCTGGGGGATGTGTACGGAGCGGCGCGCGGTGCCGGGGAGGTTGCCATAAGCGTGGGCCATGGCGACCAGCCGGCGCGCGGTACGTGCCAGCGGGGGCAGCAATTGCGTCTCTTCGACGTAATGGAAGGCCTCCCGGGTCTTGCCGGCGAGCAGCTTGCCGAACTCGCGCCACCATCCGGGATGCGCGGACAGCAAGGCGTAGAGCTTGCCGCGCGGCAGGTGCAGCACGATGGCCGCGCTGGTGGCATGGGCGTCGTGCGTGCGCGCCAGTCCGTCGAACAGGCAGATCTCGCCAAACCAGTTTCCCGGCGCCAGCAGGCCGAGCAAGGCCGCCTTGCCCGACTCGCTGTGGGTGTCGATCTGCATCGTCCCGGCGACCACGGCGTAGATGCCGTCAAAGGCGTCGCCACGGGCAAACAGCAACTGGCCGGCCGCCAGCCTGCGGCTGACGCCGTCCCGCAGCAGGCTGTCTTGCAGGGCGGCCGGCAAGGCGCCAAACCAGCTGCCGCCACGCAGGACGCGCAGCGGATCCGGGGTCGGCTGCGGCTGTTCGCGGGGCGCCAGGCGCATGATGTTCTCCTTTGATCGGCGACGTCCTGAATTGTCAGAAACCGGACAGACGGGCATTTTGCTGCCTATTACCATACGGCGACAGCAGGCGGCCACATAAGCCGCCGCATAAGCCGCCATGGCAGGAGGAAACCCCATGAAGACACTGATCGACCACCTGGCTGGCTACGCAGCCTATCACCGCGACGCGCGCAATGTGTTCAGCCATTTCATCGGCATTCCCATGATTGTGCTGGCGGTGACCACCTTGCTGGGCCGCCCGGCCATGACGCTGGGCGAAGGGCCGGCCTACCTGACGCCGGCGATGGTGGCGTATGGGCTTTCCTGCCTGTTCTACCTGCGCCTGTCGGCAGGGTTCGGGCTGGCGATGTCCATCATCCTGGCGGGCTTCGTGTATCTTGGCGGCGCGATCGCGGCCCTGTCCACCGGCGCGTGGCTCGCCTGGGGCATCGGCCTGTTCGTGGCGGGCTGGGTGATCCAGTTTATCGGCCACTATTACGAAGGCCGCAAGCCGGCGTTTGTGGACGACCTGGTTGGCCTGCTGATCGGGCCGCTGTTCCTGGTGGCCGAAGCCGCCTTCGCCGCGGGCTTCGCGCAAGAAACCCGAGAGGCCGTCAGCGCCCACGTGCAATGACCGCCGGAGCATGCCAGGCGCCGTGTTCGAGCAGCCAGTCGCGTAGTTGCAGGACCTTGTCGTCGGGCGCCAGGCCGCGCCGGTGGGCGAAGTAATAGGCCTTGCGATTGTCGACCTCGGCCGGCAACGTGGCCAGCGGCACCATCAGCCGGCCCTGCGCCAGCTCCTCGGTGATCAGGATGCGCGGGATCAGGGCGACGCCGACGCCGGCCGCCGCTGCCTGCGCCAGCATGGTGTAGAGATCGTAGCGCGGGCCGCGCAAGGCTTGCGCCGGCCGCGCCGCGCCCGCGGCGGCAAGCCAGTCGCTCCAGGCACGCAAGCGCGTACTCAGGTGGAGCAGCGGTAATTCCAGTAACTGATCCAGGGCCAGCCGCTTGCTGCGTCCCAGCAAGGACGGGCTGCATACCGGCACCGACGGGCCCTCCTGCAGGATGCGCTCGCCCTCCGTGCCTGGCCACAGTCCTTCGCCGTAGTAGATGGCCGCGTCGAAGGCGGTATCGCCGAGTTCGAACGCCTCTGTCCGCGCCGACAGGTGCAGCGTCAGCTCGGGCAGGGCGCGCGCCAGTTCCGGCAGGCGCGGGATCAGCCACTGGCAGGCGAAGGTGGGTCCGATCGCCAGTTCGATGGCGCGCCCGCGCGGGCGCTGCGCCATCACATCCAGCGTGACCTGCTCGATCTGGTCGAGCCGTTCCCGCACGTCCTCGGCATAGGTCCCGCCCGCCGGCGTCAGCAGGATGCGCTTGCGGATGCGGTGGAAAAGGAGCACGCCCAGCCGTGCTTCCAGGCCGGCAATCTGCCGGCATACGGCGCTCTCGGTGACCGCCAGTTCGTCCGCGGCGCGGGTAAAACTGCCCAGCCGTGCCGCGGCCTCGAACATCTGCAGCGCGGTGAGACTGGGAATGCCTTTGCGCATAGTGCGTTTTTGGAAGGAAGTTGGTGCGAAGTTATCAATTGTACGAAGTCTGCCACAGTCGCACAATAAGCCCCGCCCGGAGGCCGCCGGCCTCTGCTCTCTCCCTAAAACAAGCGAATTCCAGCATATTGACCATGACGAAACCGAATCTGCAACGCCTCCTCGAGACCGTTTGTGGCGAAATCCAAGCTGCAGAGTTGCTGCAATTGATGAATGTTTCCACGCAACTGCTGTCTTCCAGCAGCGAACAGGCCAGCCGCGCCGAGGTAGCGCAGGCGCTCAATATGGTGCTGTTCGCCGGCATCCTGGAGCGCGTGCCGACCGGCATGGCCTATACCCGCGACGTGATCGCGGCGGGCGGCCAGGTGGTGTTCGACCACGGCGCGCTGCGCACGGTCAAGTGGGAATGCGGCAAGCTGCCTTCGGGCGAGATCGCCTTCACCCGCATCCTCGGCCCCCTGGGCTACCGGCTCAATGGCACTTATCCACTGGAGCGCATCGRCATGACCGGCCGCTCGTATGCGCATGCCGACCTGCCCGACGATATCGCCCAGTATTTCCTCAGCGAACTGCATCCCGAGCGTTTCAGCGCGGATTTCCAGGCGGCGGTATCACGCGTGGTGTCGAAGTCCGCCGACCCCCTCGATGACGATGCGGCGGCGCTGCTGGCCGTACTGGAGCGCGATGCCGGCCTGCCGATGGCCGACGCGGCACGCCTGGTACCGAAGCTGGCTGCCTGCTTCGACCGCCACCATGCCGAGCCGACGCTGGCCGACTACGAACTGCTGCTGAAGGAATCGGCCGAAATGGCCTGGATTTCCACGGAGGGCAATGCCTTCAACCATGCCACCGACCGCGTCGCGGACGTCCGCGCCGTGGCCGACGCGCAGCGTGGGCTGGGCCGTCCGATCAAGGATTCGGTGGAAGTGTCGCGCTCCGGACGGGTGCTGCAGACGGCGTTCAAGGCGGACCCGGTCGAACGCGCGTTTGTCGGCGCCGACGGCATTGCGGTCAAGCGCATCGTGCCGGGATCGTTCTACGAGTTCATCACGCGCGACTTCGCGCCCGCCACGGAGACTGCCGGCGGCACGCTGGACCTGTCCTTCGACGCCGGCAACGCGCAGGGCATCTTCAAGATGACGGCGGCCTGCTGACAAGCCAGGACCGGTGAGGCCAGCGCTTCAGGGCTGGCCCGCCGGCAAGCGCAAGCGGGCCAGCGAAGCCCGGCGCGCGCATGCAAGCGAGCGTGGCAGAAGAGACAAAATCACGCGTTTAGCCCTTGTATATAGGGTCCGGCAGTGCCTGCACTGCTGCGTCCGCGCGACAAACCAGCCGGCCGCAAGCGTCAAAACCTCAAAAAAGACCGGGGAAAACCCCGGTTTTTGCGCTGGCGAGTGCGAAAACCCCTTGACGTCCCCTAGTTTCCGCTATGATTCAGTCGATGCCGCACGCCGATAGTCGATCGACGAAGCGTCGAGCGACATCCGATGCCACATCCCGTGCGACGTCAATCAGTTCAACTCATCTTTATCGATATGGCGACCAAAGCGAATCCGACCGCGAAGACTGCAACCAAGACCGCTGCCAAGAAGGCTCCGGCAACCAAAGCTGCACCCGTAAAGGCTGCTGCCAAGAAGGCCGCGCCGGCCAAGAAGGCTGCTCCTGCTGCCGCGGTGACCCCGCGTCCGCTGAAGGACACCTTCAACAAGTCGAGCCTGGTCGCTCACCTGGTAGCACAGACCCAGCTGGACGCGAAGGCCGTGAAGACCGTGCTGGCTCATCTGGAAAACACCATCGTCAGCGCGCTGCACAAGAAGGGCGCAGGCGAGTTCACGCTGCCCGGCCTGATGAAGGTCACGGCTCTGCAAGTACCCGCCAAGAAGAAACGCTTCGGCAAGGACCCGTTCTCCGGCGAAGAGCGTTGGTTCCCGGCCAAGCCTGCCAGCGTCAAGGTCAAGGTACGCCCGCTGAAGAAGCTGAAGGACGCAGCCGCCGCCTGATCGGGGACTGTTTCCAGCTTGAAAGGGAGCCGCTTGCCGGCTCCTTTTTTGTATCCGGCTGCCGCAGGAGCGGGTGCCGCGAGGAACGGCGATAATCGCGGGGTTGCCGGCCAGGTGCCGGCCTTCAGGAGTCCCCATGTTCTCTCGCCGTTACGGCGCGGTCTGGTTGACCGTGCTCGCCTTGTTCGTCCTCGCGGCGCTCGCAGCCGTGCAGCGGATTTCCCCCGCATGGCTGGCGGTGCCGGTTGTGCTGCTGCTGGTGGGCCTGCATGACATGGCCCAGTCGCGCCACTCCATCCTGCGGAACTATCCGATCTGGGGCCACTTGCGCTTCTTCTTCGAATTCATCCGCCCGGAGATCCGCCAGTATTTCATCGAGGACGACACCAATGAGATGCCGTTCTCGCGCCAGCAGCGCAGCCTGGTTTACCAGCGCGCCAAGAACGAGGTCGACAGCCGGCCCTTCGGCACCGAGATCGATGTGCGCCTGGCGGGCCACGAGTGGATCAGCCATTCGCTGGCCCCGACCCGCATCCCCTCCGCCGATTTTCGCATCACCGTGGGCGGGGACCGCCCCCAGCCTTACTCGCTATCGATCTTCAACGTCTCGGCCATGAGCTTCGGCGCGCTGTCCGGCAATGCGATCCGCTCGCTCAACCGGGGCGCCAAGCTGGGGGGATTTATCCACGACACCGGCGAGGGATCGATCTCGCCGTACCATCGCGCGGAAGGCGGCGACCTGATCTGGGAAGTAGCTTCCGGCTATTTCGGCTGCCGCCGCGCCGATGGCGGCTTCGACCCCGACAAGTTCGCCGAGCAGGCGCGCTCGCCGCAGGTCAAGATGATCGAGGTCAAGCTCTCGCAAGGCGCCAAGCCGGGGCATGGCGGCGTGCTGCCGGCAGCCAAGGTGACGCCGGAAATTGCCGCCACGCGCGGCATACCCATGGGCGCGGACTGCATCTCGCCGGCCACGCACAGCGAGTTCTCCACGCCACTGGGGCTGCTGCAGTTTGTCGACAGGCTGCGTACGCTGTCCGGCGGCAAGCCTGTGGGGTTCAAACTTTGCATCGGCCACCCGTGGGAATTCTTCGGCATCGTCAAGGCCATGCTGGAGTCGGGCATCCTGCCCGACTTTATCGTGGTGGACGGCGCGGAGGGTGGCACCGGCGCGGCGCCGCTGGAGTTTGTCGACCATATCGGCGTGCCGCTGCAGGAGGGCTTGCTGCTGGTCCACAACACGCTGGTCGGCGTCAACCTGCGCGACAAGATTCGCGTCGGTGCCAGCGGCAAGATCATTACCGCCTTCGATGTCGCGCGGACCCTGGCCACCGGCGCCGACTGGTGCAATTCGGCGCGCGGCTTCATGTTTGCGCTGGGTTGCGTGCAGGCGCAGAAATGCCATACCGACCGCTGCCCGGTGGGCGTGGCCACGCAGGACCCGGTGCGCCAGCGTGCCATCGTGGTGCCGGACAAGGCGCAACGCGTGGCGAACTTCCATCGCCAGACGCTGCATGCGCTGCTGGAACTGCTGCAGGCGGCGGGCCTGGATCATCCGGGCGCGCTCAAGCCGCACCATATCGTGCGTCGGACCTCGGCCAATGAGGTGCGGCTGATGTCGGAGCTGCTCAAGTTCCTCACGCCGGGCGACTTGCTGAACGGTAATTTCCGCTACCAGCTTTACGAGAAATACTGGCCGCTGGCCCGCTCCGACAGTTTCTCGATATAAGGAAACGGCAAGCCGCTACCGCCCGGCTTGCGGCGTGGGCAGGCGCGCGCGCCCGTGCTGGCGGAAGGCCGTCGGCGTCTGCCCCACAAGCCGGGAAAAGAAGCGCGCGAAATACGCGGCATCTGCAAAGCCCAGCGTCGAGGCGATCTGCTTGATATCGAGATCGCTGTAGAGCAGGTCGCGTTGCGCCTCCACGATCAGGCGCGAATGGATCAGTTGCAGTGCGCTCCTGCCTGCCAGCTGCTGGCAGATGCGATTGAGCTGGGTGGGCGAGATGCCCAGCGCATCGGCGTAGCCTGCGAGGTCCTGGTGGTTGCGAAAGCGCGCCTCCACCAGCTGCTGGAATTGCTGGAAGTGGCGCGCGGTCCTGCCCGCCGGCTGCGCACCGGTTGCGCCCGCGCCCGACACACGCCGGGCAATACCTACCAACAGCAAGGACAGGAGCGCCGCCAGGGCGGCACCCCGCCACAGCGACACCGCGTTCATCTCCTTGCGGAACAGCTCCAGCGCGCCGGCAAGCACGGTAGCGTCATCCTTTCCGCGGCCGAACTGGTCGTGGTAAGGCCGCTCGAACAGCGGCACGGCATCCGGCACGCCTGCCAGCAAGGTGTGCAGGTAGTGGTCGGTCATGGTGATCACGATCCCGTCGACGTCCGGCGTAAAGCGAAAACCATGCACGCAGCGCGGCGGCACCGTCACCACCGTACGCCGCGCCAGCGGGTATTCGCGGTCGTCGAGCAGCGCCTGGCCGCCGCCCTGGTGCACGTAGAGGATCTGGAAGAAGCGTTCGTGGCGATGCGGCTTGATTTCCCAGTCGTTGACGCCGCTGCGCTCCGGGATCGACTCGAAATGCAGTTGTTCCAGCAGGGGTTCGTTGGAATTGACCCCGTAGAGAGAGTAGGTCGGGACGGTTTTCATGGGGCGGGGGCGGGCACCGGAGCTGCCATTGTCCCGCCAGTGGCCTGCACTGTCCATCGGTGCTGGCGAGCCTTGCGGCATTGCCGGTTCCAGTTTCGGTCGCTACGGACGCTGTTTGTCACAGGGGCGGCAATAGGCCGTGGATTGGTTTAGTCTACTATCAGTCGACCTCCAGCCAGGGGCTTTCGTGATCAGGAAGCAATTCTCATTTCGCCGCTACCGGACCAATCTTCAGAACGAACTCGACAGCGCCGAGTTGTATCGCCTGCTTGCCAGCGTCGAGCGCAATGGCAACCGGCGCGACATCTTCCTGCAGCTTGCGGCGTCCGAGCTGGAGCACGCCGAGATATGGCGCCGCCGGTTACGAGAGCAAGGCGTGGATCCCGGGGCATTCAAGCCAAGCCGGAAGACCCGGGCACTTGGATGGCTGGCGCGGCATTTCGGTCCTCGCTTCGTACTGCCGGCAATCTCGGCCAATGAGTTCCTGGACCGGGACAGCTATGCCGGGCAACCCGATGCGCATGGGCTTGCCAGCGCGGAGCAGGAACATGCGAAGGTGCTGCGTGCGGTGGTGCAGAGCAGTACCACGCCGGGGCTGGCTGGTACTGACATAGCCGGCGCCGAGAGCTGGCATCGCAGAGGCGCGGGAAACGACCTTCGCGCTGCCGTGCTCGGCGTAAACGATGGGCTGATCTCCAATTTCTGCCTGCTGATGGGGATTGCCGGATCGGGGTCGTCTGCCAAGGCGATCGTGCTCGCCGGTGTTTCGGGCCTTGTCGCCGGTGCGTTCTCCATGGCCTTGGGAGAGTGGCTGTCCGTAACCAATGCCCGGGAACTTGCGCTGTCCCAGATCGCCGGAGAAGCGGACGAACTAGAGCAAGCGCCGCTGTCCGAGCAACACGAACTCGCCCTTATCTACCAGGCCAAGGGCCTGGACAAGTCCGACGCAATCCGTATTGCGGAACGCGTCATGCAGGACAAGGAGCAGGCGCTGGATACCCTGGCGCGTGAGGAGTTGGGCATCGATCCGAAAGAGCTGGGCGGGAGTCCATGGTCGGCAGCGTCGATTTCGTGCGCGCTGTTCGCATTGGGCGCGGCCCTCCCCTTGCTGCCCTTCGTCCTGCTCTCGGGGAGGGCAGCGATCACTGCCAGCATCGTGGCGGCCGTCCTTGCGCTGGCAGGCATCGGCGTACTGACTTCCCTCTTTAATGGCCGCTCCACATGGTTCTCGGCAAGCCGGCAAATCGCGATTTGCGGTGTCGCGGCCGCTTTTACTTATGGCGTAGGCATGGCTTTCGGTGCGTCGCTGGCGTGAGTGGAGCGTTTGCAGGGAAGCGCTGGCTCATCAGAGCCAGGAGGTTGTTCCGGACTCGCCGTTACTTACTTGGAAGACTTCGCTCCAGCTTCGGCTACGGCCACGTCGGGCTGCCTGTTCCACCATCCGCCTCCCAGCGCCTGGAACAATCCGGCGGTATCGCCAAAACGGGTGGCCTGCGCCTGTACCAGGGCAATCGCCGTCTGCTGATATGCCTGTTCCGCGGTCAGCAGGGCCAGATAGTTGACGTAGCCCAGTTCCTGCTGCTTGCGCGTGAGCTCGAGCGAGGTTTTGGCCGCGCGCTCGGCTTCCACGGCCGCGTTCAAGGCGTTGGCATCGGCGTGAAGCGCGTGCAGTGTATCCGCTACATTCTGGAACGCTGTCAGCACGGTGCTGCGATACTGCGCCGCAGCCTGGCTCAGGGCCGCCTCGGCACCGCGCTGCCGATGCAGCAAGGTGCCCCCGGCGAAGAGCGTCTGGGTCGCGCTGCCGACGATGGTGAAGAACTGCCCGGCAGGCGAGAACATCTGGCTGAATTGGGTCGCATTGCCTCCAAACGTTCCATTGATGGCGAGTTGGGGAAGGCGTGCCGCCACCGCCACGCCGACTTGCGCGCTGGCCGCGTGGAGTTGCTCCTCGGCGGCACGGATGTCGGGGCGCTGCTCCACCAGCTGGGACGGCAGGCTGACGGGCAGTTCGTCCGGCAGATGGAGCGACGACAGYGCAAACGTTTCTTCCACGTCCTCGTCCGGCAGGTTGCCAACCAGGACGCGGATCAGGTCCCGGGTCTGCTCAAACTGCTTTTCCAGGGGAGGAAGCAATTGTTTCGCCTGCGCCAGGGCAGTTTCCTGAGCCGCCACCTCGAGACCCGCGGCAGCGCCGTACTTGAGCTGCCCCCGCATGATCTCGAGGGAGCGGGTATTGGTGCCGATAATGCGTTTGACGGCGGCGATCTGGTCTCGCACGGACGCCTCCTGGATCGCGGCGGCGACCACGTTGGAGGCGAGCGTGATATAGGCTGCCTCGAGCTGGAAGCGCTGGGCGTCCCTTTGTGCCTGGAGCGATTCCACCGCGCGTCGGTTGCCGCCGAAGACGTCTGGCACGAAACCAACCGTCAGCTGGGCGCTGTGCCAGTTATAGATAACGGGGGTGCTGGTTGGGGGCGAGGTGTCGGTCTGCCCGGTCGAGATGACCGATCCATTGCCCTGGAGCCCTGGCGAGTTGCCTCCTGTATTTCCAGATATCTTGATGCGCGATGGCGAATAGCTTGCCTGAATCGTTGGGAAGAACAATCCCTGTTGCGCGTACACGTTCTCCTGGGCCTGGCGTAGCGCAGCCTGAGCGGCCTCGATAGTGGGATTGGCCTTGAACGCTTTCCGGATCAGGGAGTCGAGTTGCGGCGACCGGAACAGGTTCCACCATTCGCCCGGGATATCGCGCGCCGTGTTGAACGTCTGGGCTGCCCCGGCGATTCCCGGCGCCGAGGCAGTCGCCATCGGCAGGGGGGTGGGGGCGTAGTCGCTTGCCTGAGGGGCTTTCGGCCGCTGAAAATCCGGCCCAACCGCGCAGCCCCCGGACGCTACGGCAGCCAGTGCCGCCGCAAGCTGAACCAGCCTCTTCCTGGTTCCGAATTCAACAGAGTGGTTGCGCATCATCTTCACCCACATCGCCTTTTTGTCCGAACGATTGGTCGACAATCCCGGCACCATTACCTGCACGGCTGGAGCGACCAGCAGCATGGGCGTGGGGGCAGCATTCCCCCACCACGACCGTTACGGCATGGCGCGCCCATTGCCTGTCAGCGATGGCATGGGGGCGATTCTATGCGTGAACGGATAGGCCACGCACTGTGATTGATCACAGTAGACTGCGCGCCCCCACAGTTCGATCATGCGCACAAATTCACGCAAATCCGGGGCTCTGTCGTGCGTATCGATACCAGGTCCGCCGCTATCGGCGGTGCTGCCGCAGCCATCGCCGTGCTTGGCTTGATGTTCGGCTTCTCGGCGCGCACGCAGCCAACTTCCCTGTATGGTCCGCAACCTGAGCAGGGCAATGCACGCGGAGGGAGCGGCCCAGTGGCGGCTCCCCCACGTGGCGAGCAGGCCGTGACCCTGATTCCGACACAGTTGCAGCACATCAAGGTGGCACCGGTAGAGGAAAGGGAGTTTGCCAACCAGCGCGAGGCGATCGGCAATATCGACTTCAACCTGGACCGCTCGGTCCAGGTATTCACTTCGTACCAGGGCAAGATCCGCAACGTGTTCGCCAAAGTGGGCGACGACGTCGAGAAGGGCAAGCCCCTGTTCGAGATCGACAGTCCGGATCTGGTGCAGGCCGAGTCCACCCTGATCTCCGCCGCCGGCACGCGCAAGCTGACTACCAAGGCGCTCGAGCGCGCCAGGCAACTCTTCGAGATACAGGGCGTCTCCCAAAAAGACCTGGACCAGGCGGCGTCAGATCAACAGGCCGCCGAAGCCGCCTACAAGGCAGCACGCGATGCCGTGGCCATCTTCGGCAAGCGTCCGGCCGACATGGATCGCATTATCGAGCAACGGAAGATCGACTCGATCCTCACGGTGGCCAGCCCGATTGCCGGCCGGGTCACGGCACGCAATGCGCAGCCCGGGCTGCTGGTCCAGCCGGGCAATGCACCGGCGCCCATCACCGTGTCGGACGTCTCCACCATGTGGATGCAAGCCTTCGTGCCGGAAACCGATAGCCCGCTTCTGCATGTGGGCGAGCCGGTCCAGATGAAGGCGATGGCATTCCCCGGCCGTGTCTTCGCCGGTACTGTGACCACCATTGGGGCCACGGTCGATTCCAATACGCATCGGATGATGGTGCGTTCCGAGATCAAGGATCCGAAGCATGAGCTGCGGCCAGGCATGTTCACCTCGTTCGAGATTCGCACCGGCGACGCAGTCCGCTCGCCGGCGATCGCGGCCGACGGGATCGTGCGCGAAGGCGATGGCAGCATGACGGCCTGGGTGACCACTGACCGCAAGCGATTCGTCAGGCGCACGGTCACGCTGGGCAAGCAGCAGGACGGCTGGGTCCAGATCCTCGAAGGACTCAAGCCGGGTGAACTGGCCGCCAACGAAGGCGCGCTGTTCCTGAGCAACGCCGCCGCCCTGGCCAGCCGATAAGCCCGGCCTGCCTGCACCATGGCGATACATTAAAAGTACAAAGAGTACAAAGAGTGCAAAGAGGTAGACCGTGCTAAGGGCCATTCTCCGGTTGTCGCTGACACGCCGACCGCTCATCCTGTTGTTCCTCCTGGTGTTCGTCGGCGCTGGCCTGTTCGCCTTCTCCAAGCTCAATATCGAGGCTTATCCGAACCCGGCGCCGGTGATCCTGGAAATCACCGCGCAAGCCCCCGGCCTTTCGGCCGAGGAGATGGAGCGTTACTACACGGTACCGATGGAGGTTGGCCTGGCGGCCACGCCAGGCGTCGAGAGTATCCGCTCGACGTCCTTCTACGGGCTTTCTTTCGTGCGCGTGACCTTTCGGTACGGCATCGACTATTACTTCGCCTACACGCAGGCAGCGCTCGCGCTGCAACAGAACGTCAGCCTGCCGAACAATGTGCAGGCGCAGATCCAGTCGTCCAGCCTGGTGGGAGAGATTTACCGCTACCAGCTCAAGGGGCCGCCGCACTTCGGCCTGACCAACCTGCGCACGCTGCAGGACTGGGTGTTGCAGCGCCGCCTGAAGACCGTACCGGGTGTGATGCAGGTGGTCAGCTGGGGCGGTACGACCAAGGAATACGACGTCGAGGCCGACCTGCACAAGCTCGAGACCTACAACGTCACGCTGCCGCAGATGGTCACGGCCCTGGGAAACGCCAACATCAATGTGGGCGGGCGTACGATCAACCTCGGCCAGCAGTCGGTCAATATTCGCGGCGTGGGCCTGGTCGAAAGCGTCAAGGATATAGAGAGCGTCGTCCTGACGCAGAACAATGGCGTACCGGTGCAGGTCAAGGATGTCGCCAAGGTCAGGATCGGCTTTACGCCGAGGTTGGGCAAATCCGGGCGTGACAACGAGGACGACGTGGTCACCGCCGTCGTGGTGATGAACCGCACCTTGCAGACCAACGAGGTGGTGGCGCGCGTCAAGGCCGAGATCGACAAGATCAACAGCGACGGCACGCTGCCTGCCGGCGTCAGGGTCGAGCCCTACTATGATCGCTCCAGCCTGGTCTCGGTCACCACCCACACCGTCCTGCACAGCCTTTTCTTTGGCTGCCTGCTGGTGTTCTTCATCCAGTGGATTTTCCTGGGCGACCTGCGCAGCGCGATTATCGTCAGCGTCAACATACCGTTTGCGCTGTTCTTCAGCATCATGATCCTCGTGCTGGTCGGGGAATCGGCCAACCTGCTGTCGGTGGGGGCGGTCGACTTCGGGATCATCGTGGACTCCTCGGTGATCCTGGTGGAGAACGTGTTCCGGAATTTCCAGATGCCGCTGGCGGAGCAGGCGCGACTGCTCGCGAGCCGCGATGCGAAGGTGCTGGGCATGCGCGTACCCGACCGCCTGCGCATGATCTTTGTCAGCGCGCTGCAGGTGGACAAGGCGGTGTTCTTCTCGGCTGCCATCACGGTGGCGGCCTTCGTACCGCTGTTCACCATGCAGGGCGTGGAGGGGCAGATCTTCGGGCCGATGGCGCGCACTTACGGCTACGCCCTGCTGGGCGCGTTGATTGCCACCTTTACCATCACGCCGGTGCTGTGTACCTATCTGTTGCCCAAGCACATCGAGGAGAAGGAGACCTGGCTGGTGCGCGGCTTGCACCATCTCTATGCACCGGCCTTGAAGTGGTCGCTCTCCAACAAGCGGGTCTCGGTCGCCATCGGTGCGCTCGTGCTGGTACTCACCGGTCTGCTGATGACGCGGCTGGGCACCGAGTTCCTGCCGTCGCTGGAGGAGGGCAATCTATGGATTCGCGCCACCCTGCCGCCGACGGCCTCGCTCGAGGCCGGCATTCCGCCGGTGGCCAGGATGCGGCAGATCCTGCTGCGCCATCCCGAGGTGGCCACGGTGGTATCGCAGCACGGCCGCCCCGATGATGGCAGCGATGCCGCCGGCTTCTTTAATGCCGAGTTCTTCGTGCCGCTCAAGCCATTCGATCAATGGCCTGCCGGCATGACCAAGGACAAGCTGGTGGCGGACGTACAGAAGGAATTCGCCGATGAGTTCACCGGTATCACGCTGAATTTCTCGCAATACATCCAGGACAATGTCGAGGAGGGCTTGTCCGGGGTCAAGGGCGCGAACTCGGTCAAGATCGTGGGACGCGACCTGGCAACGCTGGAGAGGCTGGCCGACCAGGTCCTGCACGAGATGGGCCAGGTCAAGGGCGTGACCGATCTCGGCGTGTTTCGCGTACTCGGTCAGCCCAATCTCAATATCCGCGTCAACCGGGAGGCTGCCGCGCGCTATGGGCTCAATACGGGAGACATCAATACCGTGGTGCAGGCCGCGCTCGGCGGCACCCAGGCCAGCACCATTCTGGAGGGCGACCGCCAGTTCGCGATGACAGTGCGCCTGGCCCCGGAATACCGCGGCGATATCGAGGCTGTCCGCAATATCAAGGTGTCTTACCAGATCGCGAATGGCGCGAATGGCGGCAATGCCTATATACCGCTCAGCGCGCTTGCGGATATCACCCTCGATACCGGGGCTTCCTACATCTACCACGAACGGAACCAGCGCTTTATTCCGGTCAAGTTCAGCGTGCGCGGCCGCGACCTGGGAAGCACCGTGGCGCAGGCGCAGGAGCGCATCACGAATGCGGTCAAACTGCCGGAGGGCTACCACATCGAATGGGCCGGCGAGTTCGAAGAACTGGAGCAGGCCAAGAAGCGGCTGGAACTGATCGTGCCGGTCAGCATCCTGATGATCATCGTGCTGCTCTACGGCTTGTTCAATTCGCTGCGCGACAGCTTCATGGCGCTGGCCGGCATTCCCTTTGCCATCGCGGGCGGCGTGGCGGCGTTGTTCCTCACCGGGCTGGATTTCAGCATCTCGGCGGCAATTGGCTTCATTTCCCTGTTTGGCGTATCGGTAATGGACGGGATCCTGATGATCTCCTATTACAACGACCTGCGTCGCCAACAGGGCTTCAAGTCGACGCAAGCCATGTTTCATGCAGCCCAGCAACGGATGCGCCCGATGCTGATGACGGCGTTGTCCGCGTGCATCGGCTTGCTTCCCGCAGCGATCTCCACCGGCATTGGCAGCCAGGTGCAGCGACCGCTCGCCACCGTGGTGGTGGGCGGCATGCTGGTGGGGCCGCTGATGCTGCTCGTGATCGTGCCGGCGCTGCGGATGGTATTCCTTGGCAAGGATCCGGATTCGGATTCGGATTCGGGTGATGCGCCCGCCGTGGCCGATACCACCGTCCCCCAATAGCGCCTGGGGCAAATGCCCGGCAGTGTCCGGGCAGGAGCCCGCCTGGTGTCCTCATGCCTGGGCGGGTCTCCTTTGTCGCGGGACTTACTGCGGTCCCAGCTTCCTGATCAGCGCGTCGAGCTGCGCCAGTTCCTGCTCGTCGAGGTCGGTCAGCGGCGCGCGGACCGGGCCGGCATCGCGTCCGACCAGCTTGGCGCCAGCCTTGACGATGCTCACGGCGTAACCGGCGCGGCGGTTGCGGATGTCCAGGTAGGGCAGGAAGAACTCGTCGATCAGGCGGTTGGTGGTGGCGTGGTCGTCGGCGGCGATCGCGCGGTAGAAGTCCATCGCCGTCTTGGGGATGAAGTTGAACACGGCCGAGGAGTACACCGGCACGCCCAGCGCCTTGTAGGCGGCGGCATAGACTTCGGCGGTGGGCAGGCCGCCCAGGTAGGACAGGCGGTCGCCCAGCTTGCGGCGGATGCGCACCATGCTCTCGATTTCACCCACGCCGTCCTTGAAACCGATCAGGTTGGGGCAGCGGTCCGCCAGGCGTTCCAGCATTTCCGCGTTGATGCGGGAAGTGCCGCGGTTGTAGACGATCACGCCGATATGGACCGACTTGCAGACTTCCTCGATATGGTTGGCAATGCCGTCCTGGCAGGCTTCGGTCAGGTAGTGGGGCAGCAGCAGGATGCCCTTGGCGCCCAGGCGCTGGGCTTCCCTGGCATAGGCGATGGCCATGCGCGTCGGGCCGCCTGCGCCTGCCAGGATAGGCACCTTGCCCGCGCAGGTTTCCACCGCGGTGCGGATCACATTGGAATAGTCCTCCGGCGTCAGCGAGAAGAACTCGCCGGTGCCGCCGGCGGCGAACAGGGCCGTGGCGCCATACGGGGCCAGCCATTCAAGGCGCTCGACATAGGTCTCGGGACGGAAGTTGCCTTGCGCGTCGAAGTCGGTCACGGGGAAGGAGAGCAGGCCTTCCGAGACGATCTGCTTGAGTTCTTGTGGTGTGGTCATGATGGCTGGTCCTGAGCGCCGCAAGGGCAAGGTTTAGGGCAGTGGTTCTTGTGCTTCCTGGTGGTCCGCACAGTCAAGATACGTCATCGTACAACTGAGATGCAGATCGCGCAAGAGGATTCGTTGAGGCGAGCGTGGCGCCACATGCGATTTTCAGGATGCACTTCGGCTCTACACGCTGGCCTGACTGACTTGAAAGCTGCCTGAAAGCTCAATTTCGCGCTAGACCGGTCTTGTACAGGCAAACGTGATCTTTGCACTCACCTCGGATCTTTCCCGACATCTTCATATCGGGTAAACACTGAATGCTGTACGGGAAACCGGTTGCATATAATGCCAGTCATACGACGACATATCACGAAGCCATGAAAGCTACGGGGATGGGCGGTCACCCGACAGGGCACCGCACAGCTCCGCCGTAGCCGGTGCCGGAGACCCCATGAACCTCAGCAATACCATCAGCGTGGCCGGGCAGGCCACCCGCCGCAGCCACGTCCGTTACTGGATCCTGCTGATGATCTTCGTGGTGACGACGGTGAATTACGCCGATCGCGCCACCTTATCCATCACCGGCCCCGCAATGCGCTCGGAGTTCGGCTTCGATGCCGTGCAGATGGGTTTCATCTTCTCGGCCTTCAGTTGGGCCTATGTGATGGCACAGATTCCCGGCGGCTGGCTGCTCGACCGCTTTGGCGCGCGCCGCATCTATGCCTGCAGCATCTTCCTGTGGTCACTCTTTACGCTGCTGCAGGGCTTTATCGGCGCGTTCGCCACGGTTGGCGCGGCAGTCACCACGCTGTTCGTGCTGCGCTTTGCGGTAGGCCTGGCCGAATCGCCGGCGTTTCCGGCCAATGCCAAGGTCGTCGCCAGCTGGTTTCCCACCGCCGAGCGCGGCACGGCTTCGGCGATCTTCAACTCGGCACAGTATTTCGCCGCCGTGCTGTTCACGCCGCTGATGGCCTGGCTGACTCATGCGCTGGGCTGGCATCACGTCTACCTGTGGATGGGCGCACTGGGCATGGTGCTGGCCGGACTCTGGCTCAAGGTGGTGCGCAGCCCGGCGACCCACCCCGGCGTGACTCCCGCCGAGCTGGAGCATATACAGCAGGGCGGTGGCCTGATCGAGATGAGCGGGGACGCGGGCAAGAAGGAGAAGGAACCCGCCGGCACCCGCTGGTTCTATGTGCGTCAGTTGCTGTCCAACCGCATGCTGCTGGGCGTGTACCTCGGCCAGTACTGTATCAATGTGCTGACGTACTTCTTCCTGACGTGGTTCCCGGTGTACCTGGTGCAGGCGCGCGGCATGTCGATCCTGAAGGCGGGCTTCGTCGCATCGTTGCCGGCGATCTGCGGCTTCCTGGGCGGCGTGCTCGGCGGAGTGATCTCGGACGGTTTCCTGCGCCGCGGCTTTTCGCTCACCGTGGCCCGCAAGGTGCCCATCGTCGCGGGCATGCTGCTGTCGGTCAGCATGATTGCCTGTAACTATGTCGATAGCGAATGGCTGGTGGTCGGCTTCATGGCGCTGGCCTTCTTCGGCAAGGGCATCGGTGCGCTGGGCTGGGCCGTGGTGGCGGATACGGCACCGCAGGAAGTGATTGGCCTGGCCGGCAGCATTTTCAATATGTTCGGCAATATCGCGGGCATCGTCACGCCGATCGTGATCGGTTATATCCTTGGCACCACCGGTTCCTTCAATGGCGCGCTGGTGTTCGTCGGCGCCAACGCGCTGGTGACGGTGATCAGCTACCTGGTGATCGTCAAGGAAATCAAGCGCGTCGAACTCAAGCATCCCTGAATTCCTGATACTGATAGCAGGTGGCCGCGCCGTGGTGCGCAGCCAGGCTGCCGGAAGCGTTTCGCAAGGAAAAGAACATGTCGGTTATCGATATCAAGGTAGAGCAGCCCACCGGTGCGCAGCCGCAGCCGGGCAAGCAGGTGCAGGGCACACCGCTGTATATCCGCATCCATGAGCTGGATAACGTGGCCATCGTCGCCAACGATGGCGGCCTGCCGGAGGGAACCGTGTTCCCTTGTGGCCTGACCTTGCGTGAGAGGGTGCCACAGGGCCACAAGGTGGCGCTGGTGGATCTGGGCAAAGGCGATGCCGTGGTGCGATACAACGTGGTGATCGGCTATGCGCTGCGCGACCTGCCCAAGGGCAGCTGGGTCAACGAGCGCGTCATCGAGATGCCGGTGGCGCCCGAACTGGACGACCTGCCCATCGGCACCCGCGTGACGGCGCCGCTGCCGCCGCTGGAGGGCTATACCTTCGAAGGCTTCCGCAATCCGGATGGCTCGGTCGGCACCCGCAACATCCTCGCCATCACCACGACCGTGCAGTGCGTGTCGGGCGTGGTGGAGCATGCAGTACGCCGCATCAAGGCCGAGTTGCTGCCCAGGTATCCCAATGTGGATGATGTAGTGGGCCTGGAACACACCTATGGCTGCGGCGTGGCCATCGATGCGCCGGACGCCATCGTGCCGATCCGCACGCTGCGCAATATCGCGCTCAACCCCAACTTCGGCGGCACCGCGATGATGGTGAGCCTGGGCTGCGAAAAGCTGCAACCGGAGCGGCTGATGCCGCCCGGCACCATGCCCGTGCAGACCGGCGCTGGCGGCGTGGAGGTTGGCGTGGTGTGCCTGCAGGACGAGGAGCACGTGGGCTTCGAGAGCATGATCGATTCCATCATGGCCATGGCCCAGACCCACCTGGCCAAGCTGGACCAGCGCCGCCGCGAAACCTGCCCGGCTTCGGATCTGGTGGTTGGCGTGCAATGCGGCGGTAGCGATGCATTCTCCGGCGTGACCGCCAATCCCGCCGTGGGATTTGCCACCGACCTGCTGGTGCGCGCGGGCGCCACCGTGATGTTCTCCGAGGTCACCGAAGTGCGCGACGGCATCGACCAGCTCACCGCGCGCGCCGCCACGCCGGAAGTGGCGCAGGCGATGATCCGCGAGATGGACTGGTACGACCGTTACCTGGAAAAAGGCCGCGTCGACCGCAGCGCCAACACCACGCCCGGCAACAAGAAGGGCGGCTTGTCCAATATCGTCGAAAAGGCGATGGGCTCGATCGTCAAGTCGGGCAGCACCGCCATCACCGGCGTGCTCTCGCCCGGCGAAAAGCTCAAGCACAAGGGTTTGATCTACGCGGCGACGCCGGCCAGCGACTTCATCTGCGGCACCTTGCAACTGGCTGCGGGCATGAACCTGCATGTGTTCACCACCGGCCGCGGCACGCCGTACGGCCTGGCCGAAGTGCCGGTGATCAAGGTCGCCACCCGCAGCGATCTGGCGCGCCGCTGGCACGACCTGATGGACGTGAACGCGGGCCGCATCGCCACCGGCGAAGCCACCATCGAGGACGTGGGCTGGGAACTGTTCCGGCTGATGCTGGATGTGGCGAGCGGACGCAAGAAGACCTGGGCCGAGCACCATAAGCTGCACAATTCGCTGGCGCTGTTCAATCCGGCGCCGGTGACCTGAGCGAGCGCTTCGCCGGGGACAGCAAGAAAAAAAGACGGGACGACGGACGACGATCGGGACCAGAGTCCCGATCGCTTTACATTCGCCCGGAGCCAACCTTAAATGAGGATGGATTCGGTTCCCCCCGCCTTTACGCCGACCGGCAGCCGCAGTTCTCGCTTCATGCCATTTCCCCTGCGGACATGACGCCGGAGACGGATCGAGCCGTGCTTCGCGGCACCTTGCCGGCCGCGCGGCCGAATCCGTAACCGGACATTCCGTCGCGAGGTGCATCATGGCCGATCTTTCCACCGAACTGGTCGAGGGCTTGAAGTCAAAGTTGAGGGGCCAGGCGCTGCAGCCTGGCGAAGCGGGTTACGACGAGGCCCGCAGCATCTGGAACGCCATGATCGACCGGCATCCCGCGCTTATCGTCAAAAGCGCGGGCGCGGCCGATGTCATCCACACCGTGGCGTTCGCGCGGGACAACGGTCAATTGCTGTCGGTGCGTGCCGGCGGCCACAATATCGGCGGCCTGGCAATCTGCGAAGGCGGGATCACGCTGGATCTGTCGGCCATGAAGTCCGTGCGGATCGATCCCACCGCGCTACGTGCTTATGTCGAACCCGGCGCCACGCTGCGCGACTTCGACCACGAGGCGCAGGCCTTCGGTCTTGCCACGCCGCTGGGGATCAACTCGACTACCGGCGTGGCTGGCCTGACCCTGGGCGGCGGTTTTGGCTGGATCAGCCGGAAGTACGGCCTGACGATCGACAACCTCGTCAGTGCGCAGGTGGTCACCGCCGACGGCAAGCTGCTACGTGCAAGCGCCGCCGAGCATCCCGACCTGTTCTGGGCGATTCGCGGTGGTGGCGGCAATTTTGGCGTGGTCACCGCGTTCGAGTTCGCGCTGCATCCAGTCGGGCCGGAGGTATTCGGAGGGCTGATCGCCTTTCCGCTGGCGCACGCGCCTGCGGTCTTGCAGGGACTGCGCGACCGGTTTGCCGGCATGCCGGACGAACTGACCGTCTGGGCCGTGATGCGGCTGGCGCCGCCGTTGCCGTTCCTCCCGCCGGAATCGCACGGCAAGCCCATCGTGGTGCTGGCTATCTGCTATATCGGCCCGGTGGCGAACGGCCCGCAGCTTGTCGAGCCGCTACGGAAACTGGGCACCCCCTATGGCGAGCATGTCGGGCCCATGCCGTTTGCCGCCTGGCAGCAGGCCTTCGATCCCTTGTTGACGCCCGGAGCGCGCAATTACTGGAAATCGCATAACTTCGCCGGTCTCGACGATGGTCTGATCACGCTATTGACGGACTACATCGGCAAGCTGCCTTCACCGCATACCGAGATCTTTATCGGTTCGATGGGCGGCCAGACCAATCGGGTGGCAGCGGATGCCACCGCCTATCCCAGCCGCGATGCCAACTTCATCATGAACGTTCACGGGCGCTGGACCGACCCGGCTGACGACGATGCCGGCATCGCGTGGTCGCGCGCGGTCTTCCAGGCAGCGGCGCCATTCGCGCAAGGTTCGGTGTACGTCAACTTCATGACGCAGGAAGAGGGCGATCGCGTGGGCGCAGCCTATGGGCCGAACTATGCACGCCTGGCCAACGTCAAGCGCCAGTACGATCCCGACAACCTGTTCCGGCACAACCAGAACATCAAGCCGGCCCAGGGTTAGCATCAGGGACTTGCTTTGCCGTCGGCTTCGCCGCCGACGGCATGGGTGACTGTCAGTCGGGTTCCGTTGGCCAGGGTCTGGTAGACGACGCAGTAGCGCTCTGTCAGGCGCAGCAGGGTTTCGATCTGCCCGGCCGGGGCATCGGTATCCAGTTCAAAGCACACCCGGATCGCCTGGAAGCCCACGGCGGTTTCCTTGCTCACGCCAAGCGTGCCGCGAAAATCGAGGTCGCCCGCCACCAGTACGCGCGCATCGCGCAGCGCAATGCCCAGCGCCGTAGCTACTGCGTTCAGGGTGACGCCGGCGCAGGCTGCCAATGCTTCCAGCAACATGTCTCCCGAACAAGCGCTGAGTCCGCTGCCTCCGGTTGCCGGATGCAGGCCCGCTTCGACCTGCGCCTTGCCGGTTTCGATTTTGCAGGTAACCCCGTCGCCCAGGCGACTAGCTGCGCGCAGCGTGATGGATGCGGCTTCCGGGTGCTCGCGGTACGCTTCCTTGAGCGGGGCCTGGATGGTGCGGAGTTGGTCGGCGTTCATCGTTTGCTCTCCTGGCGCCTGGTTCTTCCCGTGGCATTGGCCGGCGCCTGTTTCAGACATTTCAGACATCGAGGGTAGGCGATGCTTCATTGCAAAGTGTTGCACCGGATGCCAGCCCTCTTCATCCTGCTTGAACATCGGATTGCCCGGTTTCGCCACCGCAGGCGAGCAGAGCCACCGAACAATCTCAAATCAACCGCGCCCCCGGCCACGCACCCGACATCACGATATTCCGCACCGATTGCCTGACCGTCTGCATGATGTCCCACAACTCCGGCACCGGCGTCCGGTTGCGCGCGGTGGCAAGCGCCACCTGACGTGTCACCACGGGATCCACCAGCCGGGCCGAATGCAGCCGGCCCTGCGCCACGCGATCCGCCACTGCGGCAAAAGGCAGCAGCGTGGCGCCGCAGCCGTCCTCCACCAGGCGCATCGATACGGTGTTGGAGGCATCGCATTCCAGCGCAAGTTGCAGGCTGGTGCCCGCCCTGGCCGCGAGCGACTCGGCCAGCACGCGCAATCCGTGTCCGGTGCTGGGCAGGATCAGCGGCACTTCGCCCAGCCTGCGTACCGGAAAGGTGGGGCCAAGATGGCTCCACGAGGTCGGCGTGACCAGGGTCAGGTCTTCCTCCAGCAGGATATCCACCTTCAACGCGCCTTGCTGCTCGGGCAGGTAGAGCAGGGCGACGTCGATCTCTCCGGCGGCCAGCCATGCCAGCACAGGGCTCGCCAACCCTTCGACAAAGCGAACCTTCGTAGCAGGAAAGCGCTGCTTCAGCGCGGTGCCGATGCTGGCGAACGCGGTGTTGGCAATGGTAGGCTGCGCCGCGATCACCAGTTGCGCCGGCCCCTGCGCCGACGACGCGCGAATGGCTTCGCGCGCTTCGGCGAGCGTGGCCGCTACCTGGCGGGCGTAGACGATCAGGGTCTGCCCGGCTTCGGTCAGCACCACGCCGCGTCCGCTGCGGTGGAACAGGCGGGTGTCCAGCGCCGCCTCCAGCCGGGCGATCTGCCGGCTCACGGTGGACTGGTCCGCGCCCATTTCCAGCGCCGCCCGCGAGATGCTTTGCGTGTTGGCCACGCAGACGAAGCAGGCCAGGTCCTCTGAGCTCAGCGCGGTCATGCGGGGTACGCCGGCATGTTCATGCGCCCAGCCCGATAAATCCGATCTTGCCCATTTCTGCCCTCTCGTCTGTCGTCCCGGTCGTCCCGGTCGTCCCTGCTGTCCGGTTTGGCCGCAGCTTCAGGCGGATGCTACGCCTGGCTGGCGAAACGTTCGCGCAGCGCTTGCGTCGCGTTGCGGAAGATATTCTGCTCCACCCCTACCGCCACGAAGCTCGCGCCCATATCCAGGTAGCGGCGCGCGTCGGCTTCCACCGGCGTCAGCGTGCCAACCGCCTTGCCGGCGCGATTGGCGGCTTCGAAGATGCGCGCGACCTGTGCCTGCACTTCGGGATGGTTGGGGTTGCCGAGGTGGCCGCAGGCGGCAGCCAGGTCGGACGGGCCGATAAAGATGCCGTCCACGCCATCCACGGCGCAGATAGCATCGGCGGCATCCACGCCTTTCCGGCTCTCGATCTGCACCAGCACGCAGATATTGTCGTTGATCTGGCTGAAGTACTCCGGCACCGTGCCGTAGCGGTTGCTGCGCTGGACCATCGACACGCCGCGCACGCCGGCAGGCGGGTAGCGGGTGGCGCTGACGGCGCGCTCGGCCTGTTCGGCGCTCTCGACAAAGGGAATCAGGAAATTATAGAAGCCGATGTCCAGCAGGCGCTTCATCACCACCGGATCGTTCACCGGCGGCCGCACCACCGGCGCGCTCACGCTGCCTTGCAGCGCCATCAACTGCGGAATAAAGGTGAGCACATCGTTGGGCGAGTGCTCGCCGTCCAGCAGCAGCCAGTCGAAGCCGGCCAGGCCCAGGATCTCGGTGGTGGTGGGGTTGCCCAGCGAGCACCAGCACCCGATCAAGCGCTTGCGCGCCAGGATGTCGGCGCGGAAGCGGTTGGGCAGAGGGGAAGGCAGGTGCGAATTCGGTAGCGAAGTCATGACGATTGGTTTTCCTGTTGTTGCGGCGCGGTGCGATGGAAGTCTGTGGCGCCACGGCGCGAACGCGTGGTCGCCCGGCCGGGTAACGCGCTCCTGGCGCGCTGGCCGGGGTTGCTGCTGGTGCGATTCACGAAGCCGTCGGAGCGGCCCCGGGGCAACCTCAGCGCGAGCCGCTGACGATCTGCTTGGCGAAGCTGGCGCGTTCCATCTCCACGACTTCCACGCTGACCTGCACGTTGTCCTCGGCGTTGGCCGGCCGTACGGCTTCGGCGATGACATCGCAGATCGCCTTGCTGAGCGCCTGGCGCAAGGCCAGCTCGCGGCCGTCCAGGATGTGCAGCCGCGCATGCACGAAGGCGCCTTCGCGCACTTCGGTACCCTGGCGGAAGGAGGTCAGCGTAATGCAGCGGGACTTGATGTCCGGTTCGCCGAACTCGCCGGTAGCCAGCAGCGCGGCATTGGCTTCGTCCAGCAGTTCCTCCTGCGAGCAGGTGAGGCGGGTGTTCTCGGTGATTTCGATGATGAGGTGCGGCATGGTGGCTGGGCCTTGGTTGATTGGGTTGTCGTGCGGGACCGGGCGGATCAGTCCACCGCCAGCCGCGACAGCGGGCCGGGCGATGTCCCTCGCGCGGCCTGCACGCGTGCCGCGGCATCGTCGAGCTGGGCCAGCGTGCCGCTGTCCACCGGCATGAATTCGGCGCGGGCCCGGCGCCACGCGCGCTCGGGCTCGCCGGGCAGCAGGATGGCATCGGTGCCGGGCTGCCGGTGTGACGACCGCAGCCAGTCGACGAAGGCCTGCACCTCATGGCCAAAGGTGGTGCTGCTGCCCAGGCGCGCCGGGTCGAAGACGATGGCCAGCATATTGTTCCAGACCGCATGCTCGTGGGTCAGGGTCTCGGGGCGGATGGTGTGGCCGCCCGTAACGGCCGCGCCCAGCAGTTCGCACATCACGGCGAGCACATAGCCCTTGTGCTCGCCGAAGGCGCGCAGCGCGCCCTGCGGGTCGCCGGCGGCCGGGAACATCACGGCGGGGTCGTCGGTGGGCTGGCCCTGCGCATCCAGCAGGCAGCCCGGCGGCACCCGCACGCCCTTGTTATTGGCCACGCGCACCTTGCCCAGCGCGATCGCGCTGGTGGCGAAATCCATCACCAGCGGCTCGGCGCCGGCCACCGGCACGCCGATGGTAAAGGGGTTGGTGCCATAGCGCGCCTCATGGCCGCCATGCGGGGCCACGATCGGCTTGGACAGCACGTTGACAAAGTGGATGGAGATCATGCCGGCCGCCGTGGCCTGCTCGGCCCAGTGGCCGACCCGGCCCAGATGGTGCGAGCGGCGCAGGCCCAGCACGCACACGCCGTGCTCGCGCGCGCGTTCGATCGCCAGGCCCATGGCCTCCTCGGCCACCGCCTGGCCCATGCCGCGGTTGCCGTCCAGGCTCAGGATGCCGCCGGCCTCATGCAGCACGCTCACGCGCTGGTTGAGTTGGAGCTGCTCGCCCAGCCAGGACAGCACGTACTTCGGGATCATGCCGACCCCGTGCGAGTCGTGGCCAGACAGGTTGGCGCCAACCAGGTGATCTGCGGTGAGGCGGGCCTCGCGGGCATCGGAGCCGGCGGCAAGCCAGAGATCGGCCACCCACTGATGGAGGGCGGCGCTCGGAATACGGTGTTCGCTCATGGGCTTCGGGAGAGAGAAGGAGGAATGGGCCACTGGCCGGAGCAAGCGGCCATCATAAGCCGCCGGGCCCCGCTTGGGTACCCGGCAAGGCATGCGGGCCATGCGCTGGCGTCATTCCGGCCGGATATTCGCGGTCTTGATCAGTTGCGCCCATTTGGCCACTTCGCTTTTCTGGAAAGCGCCCAGCTCGGCCGGGCCGGCGCCGGACGCATCGATCCCCAGTCCGGCAAGGCGGGCGCGCATGTCGGGCTCCTGGATGATCTTGCCGATATCGCCGGCAAGCCGGTTGACGATGGGCGCGGGCGTGCCGGCGGGGGCGAACACGGCTTGCCAGGACACGATCTCGTAGCCCTGCAGTTTCGGCCCGCCAGCCTCGGCCACCGTCGGCACGTCCGGCAACTCGCGCGCGCGCTTGGCCGCGGTGGTGGCCAGGGCGCGGAACTTGCCGGACTGGATCAGCGGCATGGCCGCCACGCTGTTCTCGAACAAGACATCGACCTGGTTGCCCAGCAGCGCCTGTACCGCCGGGCTGCTGCCCTTGAAGGGCACATGGAGCAGCTTGACACCAGCCATGCTGGCGAACAGTTCGCCGGCCAGGTGCTGCGAGGTGCCATTACCGGACGAGCCGAAGGAGACCGCTCCGGGCTTGGCGCTGGCCGCGGCAATGACGTCCTGCACGTTCTTCCACGGGCTGTTGGCATTGACCACCAGCAGGTTGGGCAGCGTGCCGATCAGGGCCACCGGCTGGAAACTCTTGATCGGGTCGTATGGCATCTTCGGGTACAGGCTCACATTGATCGAGTGCGAGCTGATGGTGCCGCCGACCAGCGTGTAGCCGTCGGGCGCGGCCTTGGCCACATAGTCGGAACCGATATTGCCGCCCGCGCCGGCGCGGTTCTCCACCACCACCGGTTGGCCGATCATCTGCGACAGGCGCTGGCCGATCAGGCGGCCCAGCACGTCGGTGGTGCCGCCCGCGGCAAAGGGAACGACGTAGCTGATCGGCTTGGACGGCCAGGCGTCCTGCGCATGGGCGGGCAGGGCGCCAGCGAGGGTGCCCAGCGCGGCAAGCGCGCAGCTACACAGGCTGGCGAGCCGGCCCGTGCGGGCGCGATGGGAAAGCGGGAGCGACTGGCCGGGTTGCGGGTGCATGGGCATATCTGGGTCTCCTGATTGTTTTTGTCGAAGTCAATCTCCTTTCCACTGCCTTGCCGAGGCACCTTGCTCTGCCAAAGCGGCGCGGGGGCAGGACGGGATCGCTCGGCACCAATCTACACGCGCGCGGCGGCGCCAGCCTTGCGTTTTACGCATAGCAGAAATGCGGCGCATGCCAGACGCGCATGGCGTTCGCGCCATGACAATCAACGCATTCCCGGTTATCCGTCCGATTGCACCGCACCATTTCCATCCTGTCATGACCAGCCAGTCCGTTGCGACCACAGCATCTTCCTCTTCACCCGCCGCCAGGCAGGCCCGCTCCGGCGGCCGTATCCTGGTGGACGCCCTGCGCATCCACGGCGCCGAGCGCATCTTCTGCGTGCCGGGCGAGAGCTTCCTCGACGTGCTCGACGCCTTGCATGACCAGCCCGCCATCGACCTGATCGTGTGCAAGCATGAAGGCGCGGCAGCCAATATGGCCGAGGCCGACGGCAAGCTCACCGGGCGTCCCGGCATCTGCTTCGTCACCCGCGGGCCGGGCGCCACGCACGCCAGCATCGGCGTACATATCGCAGCCCAGGATTCCACGCCGATGCTGCTCTTCGTCGGCCAGATCGCGCGTGGCCACAAGGGGCGGGAAGCCTTCCAGGAAGTGGACTATGGCGCCATGTTCGGCACCATCGCCAAGTGGGCGGTAGAGATCGATAACCCGGCGCGCATCCCCGAACTGGTGGCGCGCGCCTTCCAGTGCGCCACCTCCGGCCGGCCCGGCCCGGTGGTGATCTCGCTGCCGGAGGACGTGCTGGACGGCCTGTGCGAAGTGGCCGATACCGGGCGCTATGCGCCGGTGGCGGCAGCACCATGCGCGGCCGATGCCGAGGCGCTCGCCGCCGCGCTGGCCGGCGCGCAGCGTCCGCTGGTGATTGCCGGCGGCGCCAATTGGAGTGCGCGGGCGGCAAGCGATTTCGCCGCCTTTGTCCAGCGCTGGAACCTGCCGGTGGCCTGTGCCTTCCGCCGCCAGGACGTGTTCGACAACCGCGATCCGCATTACATCGGCCACCTCAGTCTTGGCGTCAATGCCGCGCTGGCGGAACGCGTGCGCGATGCCGACCTGATCGTCGCCTTTGGCACGCGCCTGGGCGATATCGCGACCGATGGCTACACCTTGCTGGAAGTGCCGCGGCCGCGCCAGCGCCTGATCCACCTGCACGCCGACAGCGCCGAGCTTGGACGCGTGTACCAGCCCGAACTGGCCATCCAGGCGGGCATCGAGCCCGGCGCCGCCATGCTGGCCACGCTGATGCCGCCGGCCAGCCTGCGCTGGGGCGAATGGACCCGCGCCGCGCACGCCGCGCATATTGCCTTCGCCACGCCGGCCAAGCCGCACCCGCAACTTGCCGGCGTGGACATGGGCGCGGTGATCGCGCACCTGGACCGCATCCTGCCGGATGACGCCGTGCTGAGCAACGGCGCGGGCAACTACACCGTCTGGCTGCATCGCTTCTACGCCTACCGTCAGCCGCGCACCGAGCTGGCGCCAACCTGCGGCGCCATGGGCTACGGCTTGCCCGCGGCGGTAGCCGCCAAGCTGCGCGAGCCGCAGCGCACGGTGGTGTGCTTTGCCGGGGATGGCTGCTTCCTGATGTATCCGCAGGAACTGGCGACCGCCGCGCAGTACCGCGCCAACCTGATCGTGGTGGTGGTCAACAACGGCATGTACGGCACCATCCGCATGCACCAGGAGAAGCGCTATCCCGGGCGGGTCAGCGGCACGGATATCCCGAGTCCGGATTTCGTGGCGATGGCGCAGTCGTGCGGGGCCTGGGCCGAGCGCGTGACGCAGACGGAGGACTTTGCCGCGGCCTTCGCCCGGGCACAGGCCGCGGGCAGGCCCGCCTTGCTGGAGCTGGTGACGGACCCGCGCCAGATTACGCCGGCGATGCGGATCGCGGATTAGTCCGGGCTGCAAAAGGCGCCTCACCTAAGACAAAGAAAGGAGACATGCCATGACCGACGCCACGCTGAGCGCGCTGCGCAGCTGCTTCAGCGGCCGCTTGCTGACGACGCCCGAGGACACCGCACCGTTCCTGACCGATTGGCGCCGCAGCTGGACCGGCCGCGCGCTGGCGGTGGCGCAGCCGGACACCACGGAGGATGTGGCTGCGGTCGTTCGCTGGTGCGCGGCGCGACGGGTGCCACTGGTACCGCAGGGCGGCAATACCGGCATGGTGGGCGGCGCCATTCCCGACGGCGGCGGGCGCGCGCTGGTGCTCTCCACGGCACGCCTGAACCGCATCCGCGACATCGATCCGATCAACAACACCCTGACCGCGGAGGCCGGATGCATCCTGGCCGCCGTCCAGCAGGCGGCGCAGGAGGCCGGGCGCCTGTACCCGCTGTCGCTCGGCGCCGAAGGCAGCTGCACCATCGGCGGCAACCTGGCAAGCAATGCCGGCGGGGTGCAGGTGCTGCGCTACGGCAATACACGCGAGCTGTGCCTGGGGCTGGAAGTGGTCACACCGGATGGGGAGATCTGGGATGGCCTGCGCGGCTTGCGCAAGGACAACACGGGCTATGACCTGAAGCAGCTCTTTATCGGCGCGGAGGGCACGCTCGGCGTGATCACCGCCGCCACGCTCAAGCTCCATCCGCGTCCCGCCGCGCGCATGACCGCGCTGGCCGCGGTGCGCGATCCGCGGGCGGCGCTGCGCCTGCTGGAGCTGGCGCAACGCCGCCTGGCCGCCACGCTGACGGCCTTCGAGCTGATGAGCGGCGTGTGCGTGGCACTGGTGGCGCGCCATTTCCCGGAGTGCCGCGCGCCGTTCGACCAGGCGCATCCCTGGTACGTCCTGCTGGAAAGCAGCGACCCGCACAGCGAAGCGCATGCCACGCGAGCCTTCGGCGAGTTGATGGAAGAAGCCTTCGAGGCCGGCATCGTGGCCGACGCCGCCATTGCCGCCTCGCTGGCGCAGTCCGACGGCCTGTGGCGGATCCGCCATCACCTGCCGGAGGCGCAGTCGCAAGAGGGCGACAACCTCAAGCACGATATCTCGGTGCCAATCTCGGCCATCGGTGAGTTCATCGAGCACACCAGCGCCGCCATCGTGGCCGCGCATCCGGGCGCGCGCGTGCTGGCTTTCGGCCATCTCGGCGACGGCAACCTGCACTACAACGTCAGCGCGCCGCAGGGCATGCCACAGCCGGAATTCGTGCGGACCAACGGCGCGGCGATCAGCGCGCTGGTGTACGAGGCGGTGCATCGCGCGCGCGGTTCGATCTCGGCCGAACACGGCATCGGCCAGCTCAAGGTGGACAAGAACGCCCACTACAAATCCGCCGTCGAAATGGCGCTGATGCAGAAGATCAAGCACGCGCTGGACCCGCACGGCCTGATGAACCCGGGCCGGCTGTTGCCGGAACCATCGCAGTCGGCAAACTGAACACCGGCTTGACCACGGCTGGCGCCGGTTCCACCGCGGGGCCGGCGGCACGGACACGACAAGAACCACAGAGGAGACCACCATGCATCCAAGCTTCAAGCCTTCACGCCGCACGCTGCTGGCCTTTCTGGCCACCACCGTCACCTTCGCGGCGTTACCCGTGCAGGCGGACACGTATCCGTCCAGGCCCATCCGCGTGGTGGTGCCATTTGCCGCCGGCGGCAATACCGATATCGTGGCCCGCCTGATCGGGCGCGACCTGCAAAAGGCGCTGGGCCAGCCCGTGGTGGTGGAGAACCGTCCGGGCGCCTCGGGCAATATCGGTGCCGACATCGTCGCCAAGTCCACGCCGGACGGCTACACGCTGTTGATGGGCACGGTCGGCACCAACGCCATCAATGCCAGCTTCTATCGCAAGATGCCCTACGATACAGCGAAGGATTTCACGGCGGTGGCAATGGTGGCTTCGGTGCCGAATATCCTGGTGGTCAATCCGTCGGTGCCCGCCCACGACGTCAAGGAACTCACGCAGTTCGTGAAGGGCGAGAACGGACGCGCCACCTTCGCCTCGTCGGGCGCGGGCAGTTCGATCCACCTCTCGGGCGAGCTGTACAAGGTGATGACAGGGACCCAGATGGTGCATGTGCCGTACAAGGGCAGCGCGCTGGCGGTGACGGACCTGATGGGCGGCCAGGTGCAGATCATGTTCGACAACGCGCCGACCTCGCTGCCGTTCGTCAAGTCGGGCAAGCTCAAGGCGCTTGCGGTGACCAGCGCTAAACGCATGGCCGCGCTGCCGAACGTGCCCACCATGGAAGAGGCCGGCCTGCCGGGCTTTGTGACTGGTTCCTGGTTTGGCCTGTTTGCCCCGGCCGGCACGCCGCGCGAGATCGTGACAAAGGTCAGCGACGCCGTGATGGCGGCCATGCGCCGGCCCGGGTTCCGCGAGCAGTTGGTGAATACCGGGGCCGACCCCGATCCCAAGCCCAGCGCGGAATTCCAGTCCTTCGCCCTGGCCGAGAAGGTACGCTGGGAGAAGGTGGTCAAGGCGGCCGGCGTGTCGGTCAACGAGTAACGCCAAGGGCGTGCCTGGCGCGCCCGATCTGACGGAGCCCCTATGCAAAGCCAATCCCCAGCCGTCCCCCGCCACGACGCCGCCGCGCTGCGCAGCCTGGCGCAAGCCATGTTCGAACGCGCGGGCATGCCCGCCGACCGGGCCGCCGACGTGGCGGACATCCTGGTCGAAGGCGACCTGATGGGCCACGATACGCACGGCCTGCAATTGCTGCCCACCTACCTGGCCGAGATCGAAAGCGGCAGCATGAACGTCAAGGAGGACTACGAGGTGCTGGCGAACCGCGCCGCCGTGGCCACCTGGGACGGCAAGCGCCTGCCCGGGCCGTGGCTGACGCTGCGCGCCATGGAAAGCGCGATGGCTCGGGCACGCGACTACGGCACCGGCACCGTTACCATCCGCCGCGCCCATCATATCGCCTGCCTGGCCGCCTACCTGGAGCGAGCCACGCGGGCCGGCTTTGTCATGCTGCTCTACTCCTCGGCGCCGGCCGCCTGCACGGTGGCACCATTTGGCGGCACCCGCCCGGTGTTCTCGCCCAGCCCGGTGGCCGCGGGTTTTCCTACGCCCGAGGGGCCGGTGCTGATCGACGTTTCGACCTCGATCACCACGGTCGGGCTCACCACCCGGCTGTACAAGGAAGGCAAGCGCCTGCCGCAGCCGTGGCTGATCGACGAGCACGGCAACGCGAGCGACGACCCGGCCGTCATGTTCCCGCCGCACGCGGGCTCGATCCTGCCGCTGGGCGGGCTGGACGCCGGCCACAAGGGCTATGCGCTGTCGCTGATGGTGGAAGCGCTGACCGCGGGACTGTCCGGCCACGGCCGCGACGACCCGGGCAAGCGTTGGGGCAATACCGTGTTCCTGCAGATCCTGGACCCGTCGGCATTTGCCGGCGAGGAAGCCTTTGCCGGCCAGATGGGCTGGATTGCGCGGGCCTGCACGGACAACCCGCCGCGCCCCGGCGTGGAGCGCGTGCGGCTGCCGGGGCAGGGCGCGCTGGAACGCAAGGTGCGGCAGTTGCGCGATGGGGTGGCGCTGAATCCCGCCATCCTGCCGCAGCTTGCGCCCTGGCTGGAGAAATACGGCATGGCGGCACCCGTGCCGTTGGCGTAAGGCGGCCGGCTCCGAAGCCTGGCGGTCCCGCGCGTGCAATGCCGCTTCGATGTCGCGGATGCAAAGCAGCCGGCGCTTGACCTATTCGCGCTGATTCGGCGGCGTCCTGCCCGGGCCGGTTTCGTCCAGACGATAGCCCTGGGCGTATATCACCGTGATGACCAGGCCGTTAAGGGAACTCAGCTGCAGGGTGCGGCGCAGGCGCGACACCAGGCTCGCCAGCGCGCGCGACAACGGCGGCAGTGGATAGCCCCATATCTCGCGCTCGATACGGCCATGCGACAGTACGCGCCCGACATTGGCAAACAGCAGCAAGGCAAGTTCGAATTCCCTGGGCGTCAGCGCCAGCCGCTGGTCCCGGAACACGGCCTGGTGCGACAGGCAATCCAGTGTGTAGGGCCCCACCCTGAGCTCAGGGTGGGGCGGCGGCCGGCGCGCGGCGGTGCGGCGCTGCAGCGCATGCAGCCGGGCCACCAACTCGCGTGAGCGCAGCGGGCGGATCATGTAGTCGTCGGCGCCGGCTTGCAGGGTATTGACGACCGACTCCTCGTCGCGTCGGCTGGAGACCACCAGCACGGGCACCTCCGAGCGCCAGGCGCCGCGTACCGCGCGCACGGCATCCACGGCGGGCATGTCCGCCAGCTCATGATCGATCAGCAGGACGTCGTAGCTGGACCGGTCCATGCCATGGAACAATTCCCGGCTTGCATGGTACGTGTGGCAGCACACGCCCGCGCGAGACAGGGAGTCTGCCATGGCCTTGGCCTGGACCGACAGATCGGTGAGCAGTGCGATCTTCATAGGAATTCATCAAACTGGCATTCGAGCAATTAGCCGACCGGCGCGCGCATCTGTTGCCCGGCCAGACGGGCTGTCAATGCGAATGAGCCGGGCAGCCACTGGCCTGCCCGCAAGGCAATCCGGGCAGGATAGTCCCCGCCAGGGGGGCAATCAATCGGAGGAATTCGCAAGTTCAGGCGGAACCATCCCAAAGCAGGGCAGGCAGGGGCGCATGGGCGGCCGATACCGCCCATGGCCGCGGGCGGATTGCTGCTGCACACATACACAATTTGTCCACAATTGGCGAATTGTGTTATCCACAGCTTGTGTGGATAACTGTGCCCGTTGCTCCGCGCTTACCCAATGGTGGCGGTTTTGTATCGGGCTGCCTGTTTTTTGGACAGGTCGACAGGATGCGGCCAGCGGGTGAGCGCCGCCGGCGGCAATCGCCGCGCAGCTATCTGGCCAGGGCGGCGAACAGTTCGGACAGGGGCCGAGGGCCAGGCGAAGATCGCGAAACGGTCCGCCATTGGCCGCCGCCTGTCAATGCCTCGGATGGCCGTTCGTACCGGTTGGCCGATTGCAAGGTCGAATTCGCCTGGCCGCATTGCACCAGGTGCACCGCTTCGCGGGTGGAGCCTGCCGCCAAGCCGCATCGCGCGCAAGTCTCTCCGGCAGAGCAGGTATCAGATCGCCGAAAGCGGACGCGGACGGCCGGTGAGCGGGTAGCTCGGATCGTTATAGCCAGGCGTGGAGGCATGCCCGGGACGCACCAGCCGGTCGACCAGCGCTTCCTCGTCCACCGACATGGCGACGCCGACCGCGCCGAAGTAGTCCTCGAACTGCGCCAGCGTCCGCGGCCCGGCAATCACCGAACTGACGATGGGATTCGCCAGCACCCATGCGGTGGCGAACTGCCCCAGCTTGAGTCCGCGTGCATCGGAGTGCGTCTTCAGGGCCTGGGCGATCACCAGCGATTCCTCGCGGAATTCGGTCTCCATCATGCGGCGGTCGGCGCGGCCAGCGCGCGAGTCCTGCGGAGGTTGCTGGCCCGGCAGGTACTTGCCGGTCAGCACGCCGCGCGCGATCGGGCTGTATGGCACCACGCCAAGCCCGAAATGCTGGCACGCCGGCAGGATCTCCACCTCGGGCGTGCGGTTGAGCAGGTTGTAATAGGGCTGGCAGACAACGGGGCGCGGCACGCCCAGCTGGTCGCACAGGCGCACCATCTCGGCGATGCGCCAGCCGCGGAAGTTGGACACCGCCCAGTAGCGGACCTTGCCCGCGCGAACCAGGTCGCCCATGGCGCGTACGGGCTCCTCGAGGTTTTCGCCGGGATAGTCGCGGTGCAGGTAGAGGATGTCGAGGTAATCGGTGCCCAGGCGGCGCAGGCTTTCCTCTGCCTCTCGCAGGATCCACACGCGCGAGTAGTGCGAATGGTTGGGCGCGGCCTGCATCGGGTTGCCGAGCTTGCTGGCCAGGATCCAGTCATGACGGTCGGCGGCGAGCAGCTTGCCCACCATCTGCTCGGAGCCGCCCTTGCTGTAGACGTCCGCGGTGTCGATGAAGTTGACGCCGTGGGCGCGGGCACTGTCGACGATGCGGCCAGCCTCTGCTTCGTCGGTCTGGTCGGCGAACATCATGGTGCCCAGGCATAGCACCGAAACCTTCAGGTTGCTGGCGCCAAGACGCCGGTATTCCATCTTGAATTCTGACATTGCGTTCTTCCTTGATGCGGCGAGGAGAGGCCGGGTGCGAAAACGCTAGAGCTTACCGCTTGCGAAGAAATCCTGCCTGCCGCACGGGCAGGCAATGCCCTTGCGGCCCGCCTATGCCAGAATGCTAGTCATTGTGGTCCGGCGCCGCCTGGCGAAATCTGACGATCATGCTCAGCCCATCCCTAGTCGCGGCGATCGTGCTGGTGTTCCATGCGCTCGGCGTCGTCGCCGCCCTGCATGCGGTGATGACGGTGCGCACCGCGCCCGGGGCCATTGCGTGGGCGGGCTCGCTGGTGATGATGCCGTACTTCACCCTGATCCCCTACATGATCCTGGGCAGCAGCAACTTTGCCGGTTACGTCAATGCGCGCCGCTTCAACAACGACCGGCTGCGCGAAGTGACCCACGAGATGGATGCGGGCGAACGTGAGGCACGCGATGCCTGCATAGTGCACTCGCCCCGCGAGGCCTGCCTGCGCGCCTTGCCCCAGCTGACCGGCATGCCGTGCCTGGCCAATAACGCGGTGCGGCTGCTCGTCAACGGCGAGGCAACCTTCGAGGCGATTTTCGCCGCCATTGCCGCCGCCCGGAGAGTGGTCATCGTGCAGTTCTTTATTGTCCACGACGACGACCTGGGCCAGGAACTGCAACGTTTGCTGTGCGAGCGGGCTGCGGCGGGCGTCAAGGTGTATTTCCTTTACGACAGCATCGGCTCGCATGCGCTGCCGGGCGCTTACGTCAAGCGCCTGCTGGCAGCGGGGGTCGAGGCGCGCGCCTTCGCCACGCGCAGGGGCTTCGTCAATCGTTTCCAGCTGAATTTCCGCAACCATCGCAAGGTCGTGGTGGTGGATGGCGAATGCGCGTTTACCGGCGGGCATAACGTCGGCAACGAGTACATGGGGCGCAAACCGCCGCTGGCGCCGTGGCGCGATACCCATATCGAGATCCGGGGCAGCGCCGTGCTGGATATCCAGATGGTATTCGCCGAGGACTGGTTCTGGGCCGCGCGCGAGGTGCCGATGCTGCTGCCGCCGCCGTCCGCGCCCGCCGGCACCATGACCTGCCAGGTGGTGCCGTCCGGTCCCGCCGACGCGCAGGAGACCTGCTCGCTGTTCTTCGTCGAGGCGATCCAGTCGGCGCGTTGGCGGGTGTGGATCACCAGTCCGTACTTCGTGCCGGACGAGGCGGTATTCGCCGTACTGCGCCTGGCGGTGCTGCGCGGGGTGGATGTGCGCATCCTGCTGCCTGCGCGGCGAGATCATCTGGTGGTTTTTGCCGCCTCCACGCTGTACGCCTACAAGGCCATCTGCGCCGGCGTGAAGATCTATCGCTACCAGCCTGGGTTCCTGCACCAGAAGGTCATCCTGATCGACGACGAGGCCGCGGCCGTGGGCAGCGCCAACCTCGACAATCGTTCGTTCCGGCTGAATTTCGAACTGATGGTGATGACAGCCGACCGCGGCTTCGCCGCCGGCGTGACGCATATGCTGGAGCAGGATTTCGCGCTGGCGCGGCGGATCGATCGCGACGAGTACATCGGCGGGCCCAGGCTGCGCCGGGCGGCGATGCACGTGGCGTGCCTGTTCGCGCCGATTCTCTAGGGCGGGGCGGCTATATCTCGGCCTGCGCCGCTTGTTTCGCGGTATCTGCCTGCCAGTCGCGCCGCATGATGATGTAGGTGAAGGACGTCGACCAGCCGATCAGGATCAGGCCCACCAGCGGTTCGATACTGGCGATCAGGCGCGTGACCCCGACCGGCACGATGTCTCCAAGGCTTTGCGTGGTGAAGGTTTCCAGCGAAAAATAAAAGTACGCGATGGGCGCGAGCGGGTGCGAGCTGGACAACCCGCCCAGCCCCAGTACATGGCCCGATATCCAGTAGCCAAACGCGAACACCAGGGCTTCCAGGATATGGGCAATGATGATGCAGACGATCAGCACGCCCACATTGACCCGGCCGTTCCAGCGCCGGGGATTCGTCCCCGACAACAAGCGCAAGGCCTCGTAGTGCATTGCAACCACGGTTAGCGTCAGCACGCTGGCGCAAGCCAGGGCCAGCAGGTCGTCCGGGGTGATTCCCATGGGTTTTCCTTGTCATGCCAGGATCGTTGGCGCCTGTCGCGGCACGCGATATTGACCGCGCTGACCGCCCGGATGTTCCCCGGGTGCAGTGACGCGCTGCCTGGCAGGCAATGGGGGACCATAAGCAAAGCCAGCCCGCGGCGGCGTCCCGGCATCCCGATGCAATATGACGCATCCGGCACCATCAATGGAAATGCGGACTGCCGCGCACCTGACAAGCCTTGCCTTTCGGCATTGACGCAGCGGGGCGCGAACCGGATGCGCGCCGGAAGGATCGGGGTAGCCCGTACGCATGGTGCGCCGGGCGGCTCGCCGGCCTGGCCGGACGCTTAGTCGAACTCGACGTAGATCTCGCCGCGCGGGCCGTCGTAGCCCAGGCGCGGCACCTTGCCGTGCTCGCGGCAGGATCTGGCGAGCGCGCGGAGTTCGGCCTGGCGGGTGGGTTCGCGCAGCTTGCGGCGGGCGCCTGTGCTGATCTCGGTAGGGCCGCACTCCGGGTTGTGGCACTCAAACCGCACCCACTGCCCATAGCTGCCGCGACGGGGCTGGGCTTTGGCCTCGGTACCGCACAGAGGACAGGTTCCTTTTTTTTCAGTCATTGGCAGATTGTAGCGTCGCGTACTTGTCTGACATTGCAAACAAGTGTGCGCAGTTCGGGGTCGTGCGGCTGCCCCTCTTAAGGGGGATCGACAGGCGGCGGGTGGATGCTAGCGAGAAGCCAAGTCCAAAATGAACGCATCCGGCACTACACGCCCAACAGCAGCGCCACCGGCAGCATTTCCAGCACCTCGGCCAAGGGCAAGCGGCCTTCGCGCGCATCGAGCGGGCGGCTGGTCAGCGCATCCACCCAATGGCTGTTGTCCCCAAGCCCAACTTGCAGGGCGGTGTCGCGCCATTGGGCTGGCGCGAGGATGGGCCGGTCGACTTGGGCCAGCCGGGCGGCCAGCCGGGTGCCGACCACCAGTGCCTGCACCTGCCCATGGCGGCGCCTGAATGCAAGCGCGTGCGCGGCGAGCGGGCCGGCCAGCGGGATGGGGCGATAATCGCCGGCGGCGAACAATCCGGCATGGGTGCGCCGCGCGGCCAGCACGCTGCGGATCAGTTGCAGCTTGAGGCGGCCGTCCTGCCAGTTGGCAAGCCAATCGGGCCAGCCCGATGCGTCAGTCAACCGGGCGCGCAGCGATTCGAAGTCCACCGGGCGGCGGTTGTCGGGATCGACCAGGCTGAGATCCCAGTCCTCGGTGCCTTGGTAGCGGTCGGGCACGCCGGGCGCCGTGAGTTGCACCAGGGTCTGCGTCAGGCTGTTGATGGCACCCGGCACGGCGATGCGGCGGGCAAAGCGGGCGAGTTGGACCAGCACCCCGTCCCCGCCGGCGTCGGCGCCGAGTGCATCGAGAAAGGCGGCGCAGCCTTTCTCATAGGCGATGTCCGGACTGGTCCAGCTGCCGTGCCGCTTGGCTTCCCGGATCGATTTCAACTGCCAGGCTTGCACGCGGGCAAGCAATGCCGCGACGCCCCTGGCGTGCTCCGGCGCCAGCCCGGCTGGCCAGGCGCCGGCCAGCGTCTGGTACAGCATCAACCGGTCCGCGCCATCGGGGCCGTGCGGCAAGCTCGCCAGCAAGGGCCGGCACTGCGACTCCCACAGGCGGACGGCTTGCGCCCACTCGCCGGGCAGTTCGCTCAGCACTGCCAGGCGCATGCGCGCATCCTCGCCGCGCTTGTGGTCGTGGGTGGCGGTGGCCAGCATGGCATTCGGCCAGTCCTGCGCGCGCCGTGCCATGCGCGCGTGGAAGTCCTCGGGCGGCATGGCCAGGGTGGCCGGGTTGCTGCCCACCTCGTTGCGCGAAAGCAGGCGGCCGTAGCGGTAGAAGACGGTGTCCTCGGTGGCCTTGGCGGCCAGCGGCGGCATCAGTTGCTGCACGCGCGTGCGCGCCTCGCGCAGCGCCATGCCGTCCCCGGCCGGGTCGGCCAGCCAGGACAGCAAGCGCGCCAGCGCCGGCAGATCGGTGGCGGCCAGCGTGGCGCGCGCGGCGTCGGCGGCGTGCTGCAGCGCCGCCTTGTCCTCGCGGGTCCGTACGCGCTCGCTGAAGTATGTGCGATAGACCCGCAGCGGCGCCAGCAGCGCCGCCAGCGCGCGGCGCAGGCTGGCCAGCGTCAGGTCGCGCGTGGCGGGCTCGCTGCGCGCGCAGGCGTGCAGGCGGCGGCAGGCGCCTTCGTACTCGGTGACCAGGTGATGGTCGAGCATCCGGCCGCGGGCCGACTCGACCTGCGCATCGAAGCTGCGCGTCTCGCCGCTCATCTCCTGCCAGAGCGCGGCGAGCGCGTCGGCGCCCGCGCTGTCGTGCAGCACGCAGGCTACTTCGTTCATGAAGTCGTAGCCGGTGGTGCCGTCCACCAGCCAGTCCGCGCGCAGCATCTCCTGCTCCGCCAGGATCTTCTCGATCACCAGCCACGGGCATTCGATGGCGCGCGCCGGCGGCCGTTCTGGCGCGAGCGCAGTGAGGCGGGCGCGCAGCCGCTGGCAGTAGGCTGCCGGGTCGGCCAGGCCGTCCACGTGGTCAACCCGCACGCCGTCGATCCAGCCTTCGCGGAACAAGCGGAACACCAGCCCGTGGATCGCTTCGAACACCGGTACCTGTTCCACCCGCATGCCCACCAGTTCGCTGATCTCGAAAAAGCGCCGCCAGTTCAACTCGTCGGCGGCCGTGGCCCACCAGGCCAGCCGGTAGTGCTGCAGTTCCAGCAGTGCGTGCAGGCGCGCGCGGCCCGTGGCGTCGCCCCCGTCGAGCTGCCCCGGCAGGCTCGCCGCCGCGGCGGGATCGAAGGTGCCGTCCGCCAGCGGCAGCGCATGTTCGCCGTAACACACGACCGGCTGGCCCGCCCGCGCATCGAAACGCAGTGTCAGTTCACCGCCGCACAGCGCCTCCCAGTACGGCTTGCCGAGGATAGGCAGCAACACGCGTGCGTGCAGGTCCGGGTCGGACGAATGCCAGTCGATATCGAAATGATGGGCAAAGGCGCTTTCCGCCCCGCGCGCCAGCACATCGCGCCACCAGGGGTTGTGATCGGGGCTGGCCGCCATATGGTTGGGCACGATGTCCAGCACCAGCCCCAGGCCGTGTTGGCGGGCGCGTTCGGCAAAACGGTAGAAGCCGGCCTCGCCACCCAGCTCGGGATTGATGGCGCGGAAATCGGTGACGTCGTAGCCGTGGGTCGAGCCCGGGCGCGCGCTGAAGATCGGCGAGAGGTAAAGATGGCTCACGCCGAGCGCCGCGTAGTAGTCGACCTGCGCGGCGGCGTGCCCGAAGGTGAAGCCAGCGTGCAGTTGCAGGCGAGCCGTGGCGCGCGGCCGCGGGCAGGGTCGGGGCATTCAGTGCCCCTCTTCAGGTTTATCGGTGATCCGGCGGGGAGGGTCCTGCGCGCCAGGTCCGCTTGCGCCCGCGCTGCCGAGCGCGGCAATGCGGCGGCGCACCGGCGGCTCGGAAAACAACGTGCGCACGTCGGCATCGAGCCGGCGCTGCCAGTTGGGGTGGCCCGACACCGTGCCGGGCAGGTTGGGCTGCTCGCCCACGCCCAGCAGGTCTTCCACCGGCACCAGGCGCAGTGGCGTCCCGGCACGGCCGAGCCAGGCCAGGATGGCTTCGAGCGGCGGGTGATCGGGACCGGGTTCCGGTCCGCGCGCCAGGCCGGCAGCGCGCAGCGCCTGCCACAGCGCCGCGCGGTCGCGCGCACGCGCGGCCAGCGCACCGGATTCGGTTTCGTCGGCGCCGAGCTGGTCCAGGCGCGCGCGCCAGATGATGTCGCGGCCGGCCCACCAGCCGGCCACCGTGGGCAGGTCATGGGTGGTCGTGGTAGCCACTGCCTCGGCTGGCCAGCGCTCGGGCGGCAAGAAGGCGGGCACGGGCACGGTGGCGGACGTGGCCGGTTGCGCCGCCGTATCCTCGGCACCGGCCACCGCGCTTTCGCGCTCGAACCACAGCACATCGATGCCGAGCATGCCGCGCGCGGCCAGGCTGGCGTTGAAGCTCGCCGGCACGGTGCCGAGGTTCTCGCCGATGATGACAGCGCGGTGCCGCCAGGACTCCAGCGCGATCAGCCGCAGCAGGTCGTCGAACGGGTAGCGCAGGTAGGCACCGGCGACGGGCGGCGTGCCATCGGGCACCAGCCACGTGCGCGCCAGGCCCAGCGCATGGTCGATGCGCAGCCCGCCCACCTGGCCGAGGTTGGCGCGCAGCATCTCGATAAAGGCATCGAAGCCCCGCCGACGCAGCGCGCGCGGCGAAAACACGGCAATCCCCCAGTCCTGGCCCAGCGGGTTGTACAGGTCGGGCGGGGCGCCGGCACTGACACCGGGCAGGATTTCTTCCTGGCGTGCCCAGGCGTGGCTGCCGCCGGGGTCGGTGCCGACCGCGAGGTCGGCGATCAGCCCGATCGCCATGCCGGCGCCGCGCGCGGCGTGCTGGGCAGCGGCCAGCCCGTGCGCCGCCAGCCACTGCGCGAAGGCGTGGTAGCTCACCGCATCGGCATGGGTCCTCGCAAAGGCAGCTACCGCGGCCGCCTGCGGCGAGTGCTGGGTCACGGGCCATCGGCGCCAGTCGGCAGCGGCGGCCGCTTGCTCCGGGCTGCCGGCAGCAGCCAGGTGGTGGGCCTGCAGCGCTTCGAAGCACGCATGCGCCTCAAGTGCGGCGCCGCAGTCCCGTCGAAACGCCGCGAATGCCTGCGCCGCGCGGGCAGGCAGCAGGGCGCCGCGGCGTTGCCACAGCCATTGCAGCAAGGCGTTGCGCGCTTGGGCCAGCGCGGGCCAGTCGATCTCGGTGCGCGCTTCGAGCGCCTGCAGGGCCGTGCGCAGGCCCAGCGCTGCTACCGCCTGCCCGACCGCGCGCTGGCCGAAGGCGGTGGCGGGATCGGCATAGAGCGAGTTGAGAAACAGCCGGCTGGACGGCGCGTAGGGGCTGTAGCGCTGCGGCAGGGCGGCAAAGCCGGCGTGCAGCGGATTGATGGCCACCGCATCCGCGCCTTCGCGCGCGGCGGCCTCGCAGCACTGTGCCAGCGCGGTGAGGTCGCCCAGTCCCGCAGGAGCGCCGCGGCGCAGGGAATACAGCTGCACCGAAAGGCCCCAAGGCCGCCGGCGATCGTCATCGCGCCCATCGCGCCCATCGTGCTGCCGGGCGCGCAGGGCATCGGCCACCCCGAAGCAGCGCGCCGGCGCCACGGCCAGCATCACTTCGGCAGCCCCGAGCATCAGCCGGTGATAGCCGCTGGCGGCGATGGCCGGCACGCGCAGGATGCCACCGGCATCGCGCCGGGCGGTGCCGTTCACCACGCTGCCGTCTTCCAGTTCGAGCCGGTAGGCCTGTTGCGAGAGGGTATGCGCGGATGGGATCGGCACGGGCTCGCCCTGATCCGCGGTGATCAGCGGCGGCAGGCCCTGCGAGGCATCCTCGGCCGCCAGCTGGGCGCGCGCTGCCTCGCACTGGCCCACGGTGGCGCTGGGCAGCCCGAACTTGGCGAGCATGGCGCGCAGTACATCGGGCTCGACCTCGCGCGCACGGCCCTGGGCGTCTTCCCAATGGACCAGCAGGCCGGCGCGGTCGGCCAGGGTATGCAGCGCACGCAAGGCACTGTCATGCGCGGTACCGGGTAAGGCGGCGGGATCCATGCTGGCCTCGTTACGGTTGAGCGGGAGCGTCCAGGCAGGCAATCGCGGTGGCGGCCGGCAGCGCCCCGTTGGCCAGGGCCTGCACGGCGCCTTCGCGGCTCTGGGCCAGCAGCCGGCTGGGGTTGACGGGCGGCATGCCCGCCAGCACGCCCGGCGCGGGCTCGTTGCCGAAGTTGATCCAGATCGTCAGCAGCGCGCCATCGCCCAGCCGCCAGCTTGCCGCCAGCGCCGCCTCGCCGACGATGCGCACGCCCGCGCTGGTGCTGCCGGCCAGGCGCGGCACCAGCTCGCGCCGCCGGATGGCCAGCAGCGCGCGGTAAAACTGGCTCCACGTGTTGTCGCCCTCGAGCGGGGGACGCGACGCCTCGAAGGTGGCAGGGTCGTTCGGGTCGGGGATCAGCGCCGCGCGCTGCGGATCGCCGAAGGCGGCCGTGGCGCCGAACTCCCGGCGGCGGCCGGCGCGCACGGCCTCGGCCAGCTCGGGTGGGTGGCTGGTGAAATACAGGAAGGGCGTTTGCGCCCCGTACTCCTCGCCCATGAAGACCAGCGGGATCTGCGGACACAGCAGCTGCAACAAGACCGCCGCGCGCAGCGCGTCGGGGCGCGCCAACCGGGTCAGGCGCTCGCCGAACGCGCGATTGCCGGTCTGGTCGTGGTTTTGCAGGAACAGCACGAAGGCGGTGGGCGCCAGCGCGGCGCTGGGCTGGCCGCGCCGCGTGCCGCGCGTGGGCGAGACCTCGCCCTGGCAGGCAAAGCCTTCGGCCAGTACGCGGGCGAGATGAGCCAGCGCGGGGCCAGCGGGCGCACCCTCGGCAAGCCCTTCGCTGGCTGGCCCGGCATAGTCGCCGTAATAGCCGTCGCGCTCACCGGTCAGCAGCACATGCAGGGCGTGGTGGCCGTCGTCGTTCCACTGCGCATCAAAGCCCGCCGCGAGCAGCGAGGCGTCGTTGTCGTCGTTCTCCAGGACGAGGTGGATATGCCGTCCGGGATGGCGCGCGCGCACCTCGCTCGCCAGCTCCCGCAGCCAGCCTTCGTCGACCATGGCGTGCACGGCGTCGAGGCGCAAGCCGTCGAAACGGAAGTCCTCCAGCCAATAGAGCGCGTTCTCGGTAAAGAAGCGGCGCACCTCGGGCTGGCGGAAATCGATGGCTGGCCCCCATGGCGTGCGCACATCGCCGCGGAAGAACGCGTCGGCGTACCGGTGCAGGAAATTGCCTTCCGGGCCGAAGTGGTTGTAGACCACGTCGAGCAGCACCGTCATGCCCAGGCCGTGCGCGCAGTCCACCAGCGCGCGGAGCGCGTCGGGCTTGCCATAGCTGCATTCCGGCGCGAACGGCAGCACGCCGTCGTAACCCCAGTTGCGCCCGCCCGGAAACTCGGCCAGCGGCATCAGCTCCACCACCGTAAAGCCGAGCGCGGCCAGGCGCGGCAGTTGCCGCGCGGCGCCGGCATAGCCGCCGCACAGGCCGACGTGCATTTCATAGATGATCGCCTCGTGCCAGGGGCGGCCATGCCAGTACGGGTGGCACCAGGTGTAGGCGTGCGGGTCGCAGACCAGGCTCGGGCCGTTGACGTCGGTCGCCTGGGCGCGCGAGGCGGGATCCGGCACCGTGCTGCCGTCGTCGAGCCGGAACCAGTAGCGCGCGCCGGGGCAGCACGGCGCAATCGCTTCCAGCCAGCCTTCGCGCCCGTCCGGGCCGGGCGCAGCGGCGCGCATCGGCACCGGCCCCATGCCTGCGATCTCCAGCCGTATGGGCTGCCCGCGGGCGGCCGCATCGGGCGCCCACAGGCGAAAGCGCATGCGCCCGTCCTCAAGCTGGCTTGGGCCGAATGACCGCAGCGGCGGTGGCGCCAGCAGTGATGGCAAGGCGTTCATGAGGTGGCCTCCTTCAACGGTCCGGGAACGGGTTGGGTTAGCTCCATTGCGAGTCCGCGTCGCTGGGCGGCACGGCCAGCAGCAGCGCCACGGCATGCGCCGGCACGGTCACGGCAGGTGTGTCGACGCCGGCCTCGCGTGCATCGGGCTGACTGCTGTCCAGCAGCAATTGCCAGTGCTGTGCTGGCTCTGGCAGGCGGAACGTGGCGTCCTCGCTGCCGGCGTTGAGCAGCAGCAGGGTCACCTGGATCTGGTCGTCCGGGCCGGTGGCGGCGCGGCGCATGGCCAGGGTGCGGCCATCGGGGTTGGACCATTGCTCGGGGTTGAGCGGGTGGCCGTCGACATCGAACCAGGCGATATCGGCCAGCCCGGGGTCCAGATCGCGGCGACCGTGGGCAAAGCGGGTTTCGGCAAACGCGTGCAGGCGCCGGCGCAGCGTCAGCAGGCGGCTGACAAAGGCCGTCATGGCGCTGCCGGCGGCGCTGCTGGCTTGGTCCCAGTCCAGCCACGAGAGTTCGTTGTCCTGGCAATAGGCGTTGTTGTTGCCGTCCTGGCTGCGGCCCCATTCGTCGCCCGCGGTGAGCATCGGCGTGCCGTGGGAGAGCAGCAGCGTGGCCATCAGCGCGCGCGCCACGCAGCCGCGCGTCTGGCGGATCGCCGGGTCGTCGGTGGGACCTTCCACGCTGCCGTCCGGGCTCCAGTTGGCGCTGGCGTTGTCGGCGGTGCCGTCGCGGTTGTCCTCGCAGTTGGCTTCGTTGTGCTTGGTGCTGTAGCTGACCAGATCGGCCAGCGTGAAGCCGTCGTGCGCGGTGATGAAGTTCACCGAGGCCCAGGGCTTGCGGTGGCGGCGGTCGAAGAAATCGGCCGAGCCGGCCAGGCGCGCGGCCAGGTCGCCGCGCTGGCCGGCGTCGCCGCGCCAGTAGCGCCGCGCAGTGTCGCGGAACTTGTCGTTCCATTCGGCAAAGCCGGGCGGGTGGTTGCCCAACTGGTAGCCGCCGGGGCCAAGGTCCCAGGGCTCGGAGATCAGCTTGACGCACGACAGCACCGGATCCTGCAGGATGGCATCGAAGAAGCCCGCGCCCGGGTCGAAGCCGCCGGTGCCCTCGCGCCCCAGCGTGCTGCCGAGATCGAAGCGGAAGCCGTCGACATGGAAGCACTCGGCCCAGTAGCGCAGCGAATCCATCACCATCTGCAGCACGCGCGGATGCGACAGGTTGAGCGTGTTGCCGCAGCCGGTGTCGTTGATGTAGTGGCGTTCATCGCCTGGCATGAGCCGGTAATAGCTGGCGTTGTCCAGCCCGCGCCACGATACCGTGGGGCCGAGCGCGTTGCCTTCGCAGGTGTGGTTATAGACCACGTCGAGGATGACTTCGATGCCTGCCGCGTGCAGCCGCCGCACCGCCACCTTGAATTCGTTGAGCTGGCCGCTGCTGAGATAAGTTGGCTCCGGCGCGGAAAAGGCCAGCGTGTTGTAGCCCCAGTAGTTGCGCAGGCCACGTTCCACCAGGAAACGGTCCTGCAGGAACGCATGGATGGGCAGTAGTTCCACGGCGGTGATGCCGAGCTTGTGGAGGTGGTCGATCCAGCGTGGGTCGCACAGCGCGGCAAAGGTGCCGCGCATGTGCGGCAGCAGGTCCTGGCGCAACATCGACACGCCGCGCGGATGCACTTCGTAGATGACGGTCTTCTCCCAGGGCACGTCCGGCGCGCGGTCGTCGCCCCAGTGGAAGCTGGGGTCCACCACAACCGCCTTGGGCATGGCGGGGGCATTGTCGCGGCGGTCGGGAGCCAGGTCGGCGCGCGGGCTTTGCAGCCGGTAGCCGAACAGCGCTTCGGACCAGCGCACCGGCCCGCTCAACTGCCGCGCATAGGGGTCGAGCAGCAGCTTGTGCGCGTTGAAGCGGTGTCCGTGGGCGGGCTCGTAAGGGCCGAACGCACGATAGCCGTAGACCGTGCCGATCGCCGCGTGCGGCAGGTAGCCGTGCCAGATCTCGTCGGTGCATTCCGGCAGCGTGGTCCGCGTCAGCTCCTTGCGGCCGTTGGCCGAGAACAGGCACAGGTCGATGCGCGCGGCATTGGCTGAGAACACGGCAAAGTTGATCCCGAGCCCGTCCCAGTGCGCGCCGAGCGGGTACGGTTTGCCGGGCAGCATGCGGGTGGCGAGGGCTTGGGGCAAGTCAGGCTCCTTCCGGGATGAAGCGCAGGACCAGCGTGGCCAGCGGCGGGAGGGTGAGCGTGAGCGATGCAGGCAGGCCGTGCGAGGGCGTGGCGCTGGCCAGGACTTCGCCGCCGTTGCCCACGTTGCTGCCGCCATAGCAGGCAGCGTCGGTGTTGACGCATTCCTGCCAGCGGCCCGCGAACGGGACGCCCAGGCGGTAGCCGGGGCGCACCACCGGCGTCATGTTGACCACCGCCAGCACCACTTCGCGGCTGCCGGGCGCAGCCCTGCGCAGGTAGGCGAACACGCTGTTGCGGCTGTCGTCGCCCACCACCCAGCCAAAGCCCTCGGGCCGGTGGTCCAGCGCATGCAGCGCCGGCAGTTCCCGGTGCAGCCGGTTGAGATCGCGCAAAAGCGCCTGCATGCCGCGGTGCTCGGGGTGCTCCAGCAGGGACCAGTCCAGCTCGGTGTCGTGGTTCCACTCGCGCCACTGGGCAAACTCCGCACCCATGAAGAGCAGCTTCTTGCCGGGATGCGTCCACATGAAGCCGTAATAGGCGCGCAGGTTGGCAAAGCGCTGCCAGTTGTCGCCGGGCATCTTGCCGATCATCGAGCCCTTGCCATGCACGACTTCGTCATGCGAGATCGGCAGTACGAAGGCCTCCGACCAGGCATAGACCATGCCGAAGGTCATGTCCTGGTGGTGCCAGACGCGGTGTACGGGATCGTGGGAGAGATAGCGCAGCGTGTCGTGCATCCACCCCATATTCCATTTGAAGGTGAAGCCAAGCCCGCCGCTCTCCACCGGCGCGGTCACGCCGGGCCACGCGGTGGATTCCTCGGCGATGGTCATGGCGCCACGGCAGCGCTCGCGCACCACGGTATTGAGCTCGCGCAGGAAGGCCACGGCCTCGAGGTTCTCGCGCCCGCCGAAGCGGTTGGGAACCCACTGGCCGGCCTCGCGGCTGTAGTCGCGGTAGAGCATCGACGCCACCGCATCCACGCGCAGGCCGTCGATATGGTAGTGCTCCAGCCAGTGCAGGGCACTGGCTAGCATGAAGCCGCGCACTTCGTTGCGGCCCAGGTTATAGATCAGCGTGTTCCAGTCCTGGTGGAAGCCCTCGCGCGGGTCCTGGTATTCGTAGAGCGCGGTGCCATCGAACTCGGCCAGCCCGTGCGGGTCGGTAGGGAAATGCGCCGGCACCCAGTCCAGGATGACGCCGATGCCTGCCTCGTGGCAGCGGTCGACGAAGGCGGCGAACGCCTGCGGCGGCCCCAACCGCGCGGTGGGCGCGAACAGCGACAGCGGCTGGTAGCCCCAGGAGCCGCCAAAGGGATGCTCCATCACTGGCAGCAGCTCGATATGGGTAAAGCCCAGTTCGCGCACATACGGAATCAGCCGGCCGGCCAGGCGCTCCCAGCCGTGCACGGGATCGTTGGCCTCGGCGAGCCAGGAGCTGACGTGCATCTCGTAGATGGACATGGGCGCGGCGTGCGCGTCGGCGGCGGCGCGATGGCGCATCCAGGCCTGGTCGTTCCAGGTATACGGCGGCGCTGACGTGCCCGGCTGCGCTACCACCGAGGCGGTGGCAGGCGGCGCCTCCGTCGCCAGAGCCACCGGGTCAGCCTTGTCGGGCAGCGGCTCGCCGTGCGCGCCGAGCAGGTCGAACTTGTAGCGGCTGCCCGGGGCCGCGCCCATCGCGCCGGGAATGAACAGTTCCCAGATGCCGGCGCCATGGCGCAGGCGCATCGGGTGCCGCACCGGGTTCCAGCCGTTGAAGTCGCCGATCACCGAGACCCGCCGCGCATTGGGTGCCCACACGGCAAAGCGCACGCCTTCGACGCCATCCAGGACCTGCGTCTGCGCGCCCAGGCATCGGCCCAGCTCGAAGTGGCGCCCCTCGGCGATCAGGTGCAGGTCGAGATCACCCAGCAAGGTGCCGAAGGCGTAGGGATCGGCGCTGACCTGCTCGCTGCCGTCCGGCCAGCGCATGCGCAGGCGATAGTCGCGCGCGCCTGCGGAGCCGGGCAGGGTTCCGGCGAAGATGCCGCCGGGGTGAAGCCGCTCCAGTTCGGCCAGCCGGGTGCCGTCGGCGCCGGCGAGCCAGGCCGCCTGCGCGCCCGGCAGGCAGGCGCGCACCACGGTGCGGCCTGCCGCGTGGTGCGGCCCGAGTACGGCGAAGGGATCGGCATGGCGTGCCGCCAGCAGCGCCTCCATGTCCGGCATGGCCAAAGGCGGCAGTATCGCGGGCCGCGAGCCAGGCGTATTCGGTGGGGCGCGCTTGTCCTTCGGACCGTCGCGGGGCGGGACGCTTTCAGTCTGGTTCACTGCCGTCCTCGGTGAGTTCGCGGATGAGCCGGGCCAGGCCATTGACCGGCAGGTCGATCCACGCCACGCGGTTGGCGGCTTCGTAGCCCACCTCGTAGGCGGCCCGCTCCAGCAGGAAGAGGTCGAGCAAGGCTTGCGTCTGCTCCGGCTGGACCCATGGCTGCGGCGCGGCCTCGGCAACCTGCCGGTAGCCGGCCACGAAGGCTTCGCTGGCGGTCTCGCGGAAGCGGTCGAGCAGCATCTCGCGGCGCTGGGCCAGGGCCGGCGGCAGGGCCGCGTGGGTGCGCTCCTGGCGGTCTGTGCCAACCGTGGCGGCGGCATAGTCGAGCGAGCGCAGCAGGCCCGCCACATCGCGCAGCGGCGAAGTCTTGCGCCGGCGCCAGTCCAGCGGCAGGCCCGGTTCGCCTTCGAAATCGACCAGATAGGTATCGTTCTGCGCGATCAGCACCTGGCCCAGGTGGAAGTCGCCGTGGATGCGCGTCTGCAGGCTGCCGGGAGCCGCCGCGGCGAGCCGGGCCACCAGCCGTGGCAACTGTCCGCGCGCAGCGAGCAGGGTGTCGATATCGGCGGCGAAGCGATCGTCGCGGGCCTGCCGCCCGAGTTCGCCGGCGCGCTTTTCGAGCAGGGTCACGGCGCGATCCAGCTCGGCCATGGCTTCATCGGCCCACTGCAGTGCCTGTGCCTCGCCGGCCGCTTCGGGCGCGAAGGCGGGATCATCGGACGGACGCGCCAGCACCGCGTGCAGTTCCGCCAGGCGCTGGCCCAGCGTACCGGCAACCGTGGCATACCCGGTCAGGGCCTCGGCGAACTCCGCCTCGCTGTCCTCGGACGGCACGGCATCATCGATGGCCCGGCCGAGATAGTCGAGCGTCCAGCCCCACGCATCGCCCTGGTTGAGGATATAGCCCTGCAGCAGCATCAGCGTGCGCGGCGTGCCATCGGTGCCGGTGCGCACCACCTCGCCCAGCAGCGGGGCCGAATTGCGATAGCCCTGGATGGTCAGGTAGCGGGTCATCTCGGCCTCGGGGTGGATGCCCGCGGCGATGCGGCGCACCAGCTTGAGCACTGCCGAGTTGCCATAGGACAGCGAACTGTTGGATTGCTCGGCCGACATCCACTGGACCTCATCCGTTTCCAGGGGCAGCTCGGCCAGGCCAGGTTCGCCGAGGAAGCGGATCGGGCCGCGCGGGGTGGACAGCTCGGCCCCGCCGAGCAGCGCGCGCACCACCTCGCGGGCAAAGCACTCCACGGCGAAGCCATCCGTGACCAGGCCAACCCGGCTGCCCTTGCGCACGCGAGCCATGGCCAGCGAATGCGCCAGCTGCGAGGCGCCTTCGCCCGTGTCCACGCGGTCCCACAGCAGCCCCACGGGCAACTGGTAGCAATCGGCGTGGCTGTCCAGCGACAGCTCCATTTCGCACAGGTAGGTTTCCTCGCCGGCCGTGCCCAGGCCGAACGGAATGGCGTAGGCGATTTTCACACTGCCGATGCGCTCACCCTTGGCGCCATACCAGCGCCGCCGCCCGATGTAGTGCGGCAATACCTCGTTGGCCAGCGTGCGGCGCGAGGCTTCGGTCAGCTCGCGCTGGGCGGCGCTGTGTATCACCAGCGTAATCTGATCAGGCATTTGCTCGGGGGCATCGACGTGCCACGAAGGTGGCTGGGCTTCTTCGCTCAGCACGAACCAATAGAACCCGTAGGGCGGCAGCGTCAGCAGGTAGGTGAGCTGGCCGATCGCCGGAAAGGGGGTGGCGCCCATCATTTCCACCGGCACGCGGCCGTCAAAGGCGGAGAGATCGAGTTCCACGGCCTGCGGCGCCCGCGCCAGGTTGGCCACGCACAGGATGTGCTCGCCTTCGAACTCGCGCAGGTAGGCCAGGACCTTGCGGTTGCCCGGAAACAGGAAGCGCAGCGTGCCGCGCCCGAAGGCGCGGTGCTGGCGGCGCAGCGCCAGCATGCGGCGCATCCAGTTGAGCAGCGAATGCGGGTCGCGGGCCTGTGCCTCCACGTTGACGGCGTCATAACCGTAGAGCGGGCCTTGCAGCGGCGGCAGCACCAGGCGCTCGGGGTCGGCGTGGGAGAAGCCGCCGTTGCGGTCGGGCGACCACTGCATGGGCGTGCGCACGCCGTCGCGGTCGCCCAGGTGGATGTTGTCGCCCATGCCGATCTCGTCGCCGTAATAGATCACGGGCGTGCCCGGCAGGGAGAACAGCAGGCTGTTCATCAGCTCGATGCGGCGGCGGTCGCGTTCCATCAACGGCGCCAGGCGGCGCCGGATACCGAGATTGATGCGGGCGCGGCGATCGGAGGCGTAGACCTCCCACAGGTAGTCGCGCTCGGCGCTGGTGACCATTTCCAGCGTCAGTTCGTCGTGGTTGCGCAGGAAGATCGCCCACTGGCAGTTGGGCGGGATCTCCGGCGTCTGCCGCATGATGTCTGTGATGGGAAAGCGATCCTCCCGGGCGATGGCCATGTACATGCGCGGCATCAGCGGGAAGTGGAACGACATATGGCACTCGTCGCCCAGCACCGCGGTGCCCTCGTTGCTCAACTCGCCTGCGTTGCTCATGGCGGGGACGGCGGGGTGCGCCTGCCCCGTGAGCACCGGCGAGATGGGCGAGGTGGACTCGGCCGGCGCGCCCGGGCCGCCGAAGTACTGCTGGGCATCCTCGGGCCACATATTGGCCTCGGCCAGCAGCAGGCGGCCGCTGTACTCGGCATCCAGGTGCGCGCGCATCTGCTTGATGATGGCGTGGGTCTCGGGCAGGTTCTCGTTGCTGGTGCCCTCGCGCTCGACCAGGTAGGGCACCGCGTCGAGCCGCAGGCCGTCCACGCCGATATCGAGCCAGAAACGCATCACCGACATGACCTCGCGCAGCACCTGCGGATTGTCGAAATTCAGATCCGGCTGGTGCGAATAGAAGCGGTGCCAGAAATACGCGCCGGCCACCGGGTCCCAGCTCCAGTTGGATTTCTCGGTGTCGCAGAAGATGATGCGCGTGCCGGCATAGGTCTGGTCGGTGTCGGACCAGACGTAATAGTTGCGCGCCGCCGAGGCGGGCTTGGCACGGCGCGCGCGCTGGAACCAAGGGTGCTGGTCCGAGGTGTGGTTGATGACCAGTTCGGTGATCACGCGCAGGCCGCGCGCATGCGCCGCGGCGATAAAGCGGCGCGCCTCGCCCAGCGTGCCGTAGTCGGGATGGACGCTGCGGTAGTCGGCGATATCGTAGCCGTCGTCGCGCCGCGGCGAGGGATAGAACGGCAGCAGCCAGACGGTGTCGATTCCCAGGTTGACGAGGTAGTCGAGCTTGGCCGACAGGCCGGCAAAGTCGCCTACGCCATCGCCGTTGCCGTCGTAGAAGGACTTGATGTGCAACTGGTAGATTACCGCGTCCTTGTACCAGAGCGGGTCGGCGTTGAGCAGGGCGGCGCTCCACGGTTCGGTCAGGCGTTTCATGCCGGCTCCTCGCGCAGCGGCTGCACGCGCCACAGGGCGAACGGCAGGATGTGCGGGTCGAGCCGGATACGCTGGTTCTTGCCCCGCCAGGTAAAGCGGGGACCCTGCATCAGGTCTTCGGCTTCCAGCGCGCCGTGGTCGGGCAGGCCCCATTCCCACAGCGGCAGTTCGATCGCGGACTCGCGCACGGCGCGGGGGTCCAGGCTGATCGCCGCCAGCAGCACGTCGTCGCCGAAGCTGGCGGCGCGCTCGGCACTGCCAGCCGGCCCGGACACGCGTGGCACGAAGCGGGCGAAGTACAGCACCGCGTCGTCGCTGGCGTGATAAAAGCGCAGGCCAAGGTGGTTCTGCAGCGCCGGGTGGCTGGCGCGGATCGCGTTCAGCCGCGAGATCTCGGCAATGATGTTGCCGGGTTGCTGCCAGTCCCACGCGCGCAACTGGTACTTCTCGGAGTCGAGATACTCTTCCTTGGGCACGCCGTCCTTCATTAGCGGCGTACCTTCGCAGAGCTCGAAGCCGCTGTACATGCCCCACAGCCCCGACAGCAGGGTAGCCAGCGCGGCGCGTATCAGGAACCCCGGCCGGCCGCTGTCATGCAGGAAGTAGGGATTGATGTCCGGCGTGTTGACGAAGAAATGCGGCCGGAAATACTCGCGCAGCGGACCTTGCGTCAGTTCGGTCATGTACTCCGTCAACTCGCGCTTGTGATTGCGCCAGGTGAAGTACGTATACGACTGGTTGAAGCCGAGCTTGGCCAGGCGCGCCATCATCTTGGGCCGTGTGAAGGCCTCGGCGAGGAACAGCGCGTCGGGAAAGCGAGAGCGCACGTCGGCGATCATCCATTCCCAGAACGGCAGCGGCTTGGTGTGCGGGTTGTCCACGCGGAAGATGCGCACGCCCTGCTCGGCCCAGAACACCACCACATCGCGCAGCGCCAGCCACAGCGCGGCGTCCGCAGGTGGCTTGCAGTAGAAATCGACGTTGACGATATCCTCGTATTTCTTGGGCGGGTTTTCCGCGTAGCGCAGCGAGCCGTCGGGCCGGTGCGCGAACCACGCCGGATGCTCGCGCAGCCAGGGATGGTCGGGCGAGCACTGGATGGCGAAGTCGAGCGCCAGCTCCAGGCCCTCGGCCGCGGCCGCTTCGCGCAGCCGGCGAAAGTCGTCGAACGTGCCCAGCTCCGGGTGGATCGCATCGTGGCCACCTTCTTCCCCGCCGATGGCATAGGGGCTGCCGGGCTCGCCGGGGTTGGCGCGCAGGCTGTTGTTGCGGCCCTTGCGATGGGTGCGGCCAATGGGATGGATGGGCGGCAGGTAGAGCACGTCGAAGCCCATGGCGCGGATGGCCGGCAGCCGCGCGATGACGTCGTCGAAAGTGCCGTGGCGCTGCGTGTCGCCGCTCTGCGAGCGCGGGAACAGCTCATACCAGCTGGCAAAGCGCGCCGCGAGCCGGTCCGCTTCCACTGGCAGCACCACCGGGTGGCGCGTGGCGAACGGGCGCGGGTCGGCGGCCCGCATGGCGGCGCGGGTGCGCGGCGACAACAGCAGTTCCAGCCGGTGCACATCGCCGCCGGGATTGCCGCGCGCGGCTTCCAGCTCGGCGGCGATGGCGTGCACCTCGGCATCGTCGGTGGGTGCCGTGTCCACCGCCGCCGCCACCAGGCGCGAGCCTTCCTCGATCTCCAGCGTCACGTCGATGCCGGCCTGCTTCTTCTTGCCGACTTCGTCGCACCAGCTGGCGAATGTGTCGCGCCAGGCTTCCACCGTGAACTCGTGGCGGCCCATCCCGCGCAGGGGGAAACTGCCGCTCCAGCGGTCGTTGACGCCGGGCTCCAGCGCAGACTGCTGCCACTCCTGCTCGCCGGGGCCGCGCCACAGCAACACCGCGGCCAGCTTGTCATGGCCGTCCATCCAGATATCGGCTTCCACCTCCACCCGCTCGCCGGCCACGCGGCGTACCGCGAAACGCCCTGCATCGCAGGCCGGCGTCACATTCTCGATGGCGATGCGCGGTGCCTTCAGCGCGGCGGCCACGCTTTTTTCCAGCGTGGCACGCACGGCAGCGGCAATGCGCTTGTCGTCGCGCTGCGCGGGCGCGGCCTGCGCAGCACTGGGCACCGGGTGGTAAAACTGGATGCCGGCAGGTGCCAGCGCAATATTGGCCATGGCGTCGAGCACGGTGCCGTCTTGTTCCGCGCGACCAGGGCCGCCCTCGGCCGGCAGCAGTGCGCCCACCCCCTGGGGCAGCGCGGCCAGGATGCGGTCTGCCCCGAGGGTGGCGGCCTCCCGGGTATCGGGATTGATCACGATGGCCAGCGCCGTGGCGTCCTCGCCGGCGGCGCCGGCCGTGCGCGCGAGCACCGTGAGCGACGAGTTGCCGCCGTTCACCAGCCGCAGGCTGCGCACCGGCGCGCTGCCGCGCGCCGCCAGCCAGGCGTTGGCGTGGATCACTTCGTGGGAGAGATCGTAGGGCGGCGCGGTCTCGCCGTCGCCGCCGGCCTCGAATCCGGCCGGCGCCAGCAGGCCGTCGCCAATCGCGGCGGCGGCCCAGAGGGCGCGCCGCGCAACCAGCGCGTCGGTGCCCGCTGCTTCCAGCGCCGGCGCGGCCAGGACGGCACCGAAGGGGCGCAGGCGAGCGATTTCATCGGTGAGCCAGGCGCTGCGGTAATCCCACCACGGCAGCGAGCAGAAGGCGCCGTCGAAGCCGCCCCGCGCGAGGTCGTCAAGTTGCGCGGGCGCCAGGCCAGGGGTCCACGCCAGGAAAGCCAGCCTCCGGCCAGGCGCGGCATGGCGGGCACCGGCAATCAGTTGGGCCCAGTGCTGCCCGCCGACGCGCGCCGGCGCGCGGCAGACGAAGCCGGCAATGCCGGCCCCCACCGGCAGGCGCAGGCGCTCGCCCCACCATGGCACCAGTGCCGACGCGGTATGCGGATCGTGCCAGCGCAGGCGCACGCCCGGCAGGTGGTTGTCGGTGTCGCGCGGATCGGCGGCCAGGCCGGCGGGCTCGCGCCAGCCGGGATCCAGGCCGGCGCTGCCTTCGGGATAGCGGTCCAGGGCAAGCTCCAGCAGGCAGGACAGGCCGTGCGCGCCGCAGGCCGCCACGGCCTGCGCCAGCGCCGCACCCTGTGCGTGCAGGACCGGCCAGCCTGCCAGCAGGACATGGTCGAAGCCAAGCGCCGCGGCGCGGGCCAGCACCTCGGCGCCGGGGGCGCCGTCAAGCTGGGTGGCGGACAGGTCTATCTGGCAGATTCGCACGTTGTTTTCCCGCCTGTTCTCGCCAGTGCAATCGCCTCGGCGGCGACAGATAGCATGCTCGGGTTCAAGATGGAACTCCTTCGATATCCGTATCCATAGCCATAGCCATATCCATCGGCGGATAGCGGTGATGAAGAGTGATGGTCGGGTGCCACAGTGCTGGCACGACCCCGCGCGCCGCCGGAGCGGCAGGACCTTGCGCTTTTTGTGCTACGCGAAGCGCGTGCCAGGCGTGGCGCGCGCACTCGCGGGGGACCCGGATCGCCACGATTGCCAAGGCCGCGCGGCGGAACGCGGCAAGTGCATCAGGCGAGGCTTACAGCGCGCGCGCGGGTAGGCCGTGTAAAAACTATAGTGGGGCGGCGGCAGTTCTGGCAGAAACGCGCACGCAGACCAGGCGGCGCGTTTCGCTTCAGGCGGGCGGGTGCTTGAAGGGAGACAAGGAAGGAATCGGCACTGTTCCGCCGTAGCGCGCGAGTGCGCGATGGAAAGCAAGTGGACGGCAGGCTGCAACGCAGCAATGCTCGCCTCGCTGCAGGACGGATCAACTCGCGCGATAGGCGTCGAGCCGGTTGTAGAGTGTCTTGAGGCTGATACCCAGGCAGCGCGCTGCCTGCCGCTTGTCGCCGTCGAAACGCGCCAGCGTGGCCAGGATGATCTCGCGCTGCGCGTCGGCCAGCGAGGTGCCGATGCGCACGTTGACGAAGCCGTCCTGCGTAGCGGGGCGGGGCGGCTGGCTGGCGACATTGGGGTTGGTGATATCGATGACGCGGTCCGCCAGGATAAAGGCGCGGTAGATGGTGTTCTTGAGTTCGCGCACGTTGCCGGGCCAGCCGTAATGGCGCAGGCGCTCCAGCGCGGTGGAGGAGAAGGTCTTCTCGATGCCTTCCTTGGCATTGAATTCCGCCAGGAAATGCCTGGCAAGTCGGGTGATGTCCTCGCCGCGCTCGCGCAGCGGCGGAATATGCAAGGGGAACACGGCGAGCCGGTAGAGCAGATCTTCACGCAGTTGGCCGGCGCGTACCGCTTCGATCGGGTCACGATTGGTGGCGGCGAGAATCCGCACGTCGCAGACGATCTGGGTGTCGCCGCCCACGCGCTGGAAGGTGTGCGTTTCCAGCACCCGCAGCAGCTTGATCTGCATGTCGGGCGCCATCTCCGTGACTTCGTCGAGGAAGAGCGTGCCGCCGCGGGCCTGCTCGAAATACCCGGCCTTCTGCTGTATGGCGCCAGTGAACCCGCCTTTCTCGTGGCCAAATAATTCGGACTCGATCAGCGTGGCGGGAATCGCGCCGCAGTTGACCGCGACGAACGGCCCGGCCCGGCGGGCCCCCCGGTCGTGCACGGCACGCGCCACCAGTTCCTTGCCGGTGCCGCTCTCGCCGACCGCCAGCATCGTGACTTCGGTGGCGGCCACGCGGTCGATCTGCGCCAGCAGTTGCTGCATGACGGGCGAAGCGCTTTGCCACAACAGGGCCGAGGGGCCCTGGACAACGCCGGGGCGCGGCGCGTCGCCGACAGGCGCGGCAGGAGGGGTTGGCGTGGCGCGTGGATTGCGGCTTGTGCTTGTCATTGGCAAGGATCAGGGGGTGCGCCTCGCCTTCGGCGAGACCGGCCGGCGGGCGGGCGGCAACTCGCCGCCAAGAGGACGCATTCAGGCTAATCCTATCGCTTGCAATGGCGAGAGGCCACTGTTTTGAGCCCGCCCGGCGCGCATCGCCGCGTTGTCAGACAGATTCCGGTACCGCTGCCTCTGGCGGCTGCATAGAATGGGATGTATCCCCTGATTCACCCCTCGCGCCGTGACGCATCATCGCCGCATGCTGCTCTGACATAGGGTCTGGGCTTGTGCTTGCCGTGGCCTGCGCCGATGGTGGAGGACGATACGTCCGGCCGACTGGAATATATGCCTCACATCCTTATCGTCGATGACGATGAAAATACCTGTGCCGCACTATCGGAAATCGTGGCGGCCGAAGGCTTCAGCTCCGCCACCGCCGGCGATCTGCGCGAAGCCTGTCTGCAAATCGGCTGGCAGGTGCCCAATGTCGTGCTGGCGGACCTGAAGCTGCCCGACGGCAGCGGCATGGACCTGTTCAACGAGGTCGGCAACGCCGGGGTCGAAGTGATCCTGATGACCGGCTACGCCAGCGTGGAATCCGCGGTGGATGCCCTGCGCCTCGGCGCCACCGATTACCTCGTCAAGCCGATCAACGTAACGCGGCTGCGCACCATCCTGAAGCGCATCGCCACCACCGGTGACCTCAAGGAGGAGATCCATTCGCTGCGCGGCGAGCTGCGCCGCTACGGCCGTTTCGGCAGGCTGCTCGGGAGTTCGGAGGCCATGCAGGTGGTCTACGACCAGCTCAGCAAGGTCGCGCCCACCGAGGCCACCGTGCTGCTGGTGGGCGAGAGCGGGACCGGCAAGGAGCTGGCCGCGCAGTCCCTGCACGAGCTCTCGGCGCGCCGGCGCCAGCCCTTCCTGGCCGTCAATTGCGGCGCCATTTCCCCCACGCTGATCGAGTCCGAGATGTTCGGCCACGAGCGCGGCAGCTTCACGGGCGCCGAGCGCCAGCACAAGGGCTACTTCGAGCGGGCCGACGGCGGCACGCTATTTCTCGACGAAATCACCGAGATGCCGGTCGAACTGCAGGTCAAGCTGCTGCGCGTGCTGGAGTCCGGCGCATTCATGCGGGTCGGCACCAACCGAGAACTGCACGCCGATGTGCGCGTGGTGGCGGCCACCAACCGCAATCCGGAGGAAGCGGTGGCCGACGGCAAGCTGCGCGCCGACCTCTATCACCGTCTCAATGTATTCCCGATCGAATTGCCGCCGCTGCGCGCGCGGGGCGATGATGTGGTGCAGATCGCCAATACGCTGCTGGAACAGATGAACGGCGAGCACGGCACCCAGCGCCGTTTTGCCCCGGAGCTGCTCGACAGCCTCTTGCTGCATGCATGGCCCGGCAATGTGCGCGAGCTGCGCAATTTCGTGCAGCGGGCCTACATCATGGCCGACCAGGACCTGATTTCCGAGGCGCACGTGCCGCTGCAAGTAACGGCCGCGACCTCGGCTGGCACCGCCATGGTGTCGGTGCCAGTGGGGATGTCCCTGGCCGATGCCGACCGCCAGTTGATCTTTGCCACGCTGGAGCAGTGCTCCGGCGTGAAGAAGCACGCCGCCGAGATACTCGGCATCAGCCTGAAGACCTTGTATAACCGCCTGGAGGAATATACCTCGAGAGGCGAGTTGCCCGAGCGGCTGCGCGCCAATGGCGCGAGCGCCACTTGAAGCGGCACCACGGCGCTGTGCTGTACCAGTACGCGACGCCTGGCATGCCGTCATGCATGGATGAGCCGCCGGCGCCGGCGGTGCGCGGCGAACGTGTCACCCGACTGGTGCAGCAAGGGTACCGGCACCGGGTTGACGTGCCAGATCCGTGAGCAATACTCCTGAATGGCGCGGTCGGACGAAAAATACCCGGAGCGCGCCGACGACAGCACCGACATGCGCTGCCAGCGCTCCCGGTCGGCAAACGCGGCGCTGACGTCCTGCTGGCAGTGCAGGTAGGAGGCGAAGTCCGCCAGCAGCAGGTAGGGATCGTGCTGAAGCAGACTGTCGAACAGCGGCTGGAACACGGCCGCGTCGCCCTTGGCGAAAAAACCTTGCTGCGCCAGCCCGATCACCGCGCGCAATTCGGCGTTGCCATCGTAGATCGTGCCCGGCCGGTAGCCGGCCGACTTGAGTGCATAGACCTCCGACGCGGTCAGGCCGAACGGGAAGAAATTATCGGCGCCAATGTGCTCGCGCAGCTCGATATTGGCGCCGTCCATGGTACCGATGGTGATGGCGCCGTTCATGGCGAGCTTCATATTGCCGGTGCCGGAGGCTTCCTTGCCCGCCAGCGAGATCTGTTCGGAGAGATCGGCGGCGGGGTAGATGCGCTGTCCGTGGCTCACGTTGAAGTTCGGCAGGAACGCCACCTTGAGCCGGTCGCGCACCTGCGGGTCGCGGTTGATCACTTCGGCCACCGCGGTAATGAAGCGGATCATCAGCTTGGCGTAGTGGTAGCCGGGCGCGGCCTTGCCTGCAAACAGGAAGGTGCGCGGCACGATGTCGGCATGCGGGTCGGACTTGATGCGATGGTAGAGCGCAACGATATGCAATACGGCCAGATGTTGCCGCTTGTACTCGTGGATGCGCTTGACCATGACGTCGAACATCGAGTCGGGATCGACCACCACGCCGGTGCAGTTGCGGATCAGGCGTGCCAGGTCCACCTTGTTGGCACGCTTGACCGCTTGCCATTGGTGGCGGAAGGCGGCATCGTCGGCATAGGGCTCGAGCGCCCGCAGCCCCGAGAGATCGCGTATCCAGCCGTCGCCGATGGCGTCGCAGGCCAGCCTGGCAAGCCGCGGGTTGGCCAGCGCGACCCAGCGCCGCGGCGTGACCCCGTTGGTAACGCAGGTGAACTTCTCTGGCCACATCTCGTAGAAGTCCTTCAGCACGTCTTGCTGCATCAGGCGGGAGTGCAGTTCGGCCACCCCATTGATGGCATGGCTGCCGACGCAGGCAAGATGGGCCATGCGCACGTAGCGCGGGCCGCTCTCGTCGATCAGCGACAGGCGCGCCAGGCGCGATTCGTCGCCGTAGAAACGGATGCGCACCTCATCCAGGAAGCGCGCGTTGATCTCGTAGATGATCTCCAGGTGGCGCGGCAGGATGCGCGCAAACAGCGGCAGCGGCCAGCTCTCCAGCGCCTCGGGCAGCAGCGTGTGGTTGGTGTAGGCAAAGGCGCTTCGGGTGATATCCCAGGCCTGGTCCCACGGCACGTCGTGGTCGTCCACCAGCAGGCGCATCAGCTCGGCGATGCCGATCGAGGGATGGGTGTCGTTGAGTTGCACCGCGAACTTCTCGTGGAAACGCGTGAGTGCAATGTCGTGCGTGTCCATCAGGCGCAGCATGTCCTGCAGCGAGCACGCGACGAAGAAATACTGTTGCTCCAGCCGCAGCTCTTTCCCCTGCAAAGTCTCGTCGTTCGGGTAAAGCACCTTGGTCAGGTTTTCCGAGGTCACCTTCTTGCTGACCGCGCCGAGGTAGTCGCCCCGGTTGAACACATTGAAATCGAACGCCTCGGTGGCCTCCGCGCGCCACAGGCGCAGGGTGTTCACGGTATTCACGCGGTAGCCGAGGATCGGCGAGTCGAAGGGAATGCCCACCACGGTCTTGTCCGGCACCCAGCGCACGCGGTAGTGCCCGCGGTCGTCGGTATAGCGTTCGGTGTGCCCGCCCAGCTTGACCTGGACGGCCCATTCGGAGCGCTGGATCTCCCATGGATTGCCGTTGCGCAGCCAGGTGTCGGTGCTCTCCACCTGTATGCCGTCGACGATGGACTGGTGAAAGATGCCGTATTCGTAACGGATGCCGTAGCCCAGTGCCGGCGTCTCCAGGGTGGCGAGCGAATCGATGAAGCAGGCCGCCAGCCGGCCCAGGCCGCCGTTGCCCAGGCCCGGCTCTTCCTCCTGCGCGAGAATTTCGTCCAGGTCCAGGCCAAGTTCCGCCATGGCTTCCCGCACTTCGTCGCAAATGCCCAGGTTGATCAGGTTATTGCCCAGGTGCGGACCCATCAGGAACTCCGCGGAAAGGTAGGCCACGGTACGCGAGGGCTGGCCAAGATAGGCCTCGGCCGTGCTGATCCAGCGCTGCACCAGCCGGTCGCGCACCGTGTGGGCCAGGGCCTGGTAAAGATCGTTGCCACTGGCCAGCCCCGGGAGCTTGCCCTGCGTGTAGAACACATGATCGAGAAAGGCGCGCCGGATGGTGGCGCTGGACATTGCGGTGCGGGTGTCGTGTCCGGGGTGCGGGGCAGGCGGCACGGGTGGCGCGACATTCGGCTCGGAATCTGCCGTCATCGGGATCCTCCTGGTGGCATCGGTCTCGGGCGGTGCCGGGCCGGGCGCGGCACCGCCACGTCTCTGAGCCTAGACAAGTTTCAGCCTGGCAGGTACCCGGATTGCGTTCTTGACTCGCGTGCGCGCATCTCCTTGACGCCACACCGGCCTTTTACGCGCGCTGGGGCGCAGGCGGGGGCAGGTCGCCGGGAGGCGGGTCCTTGACTGGCGTCGGCGGCTCCGGGTCGGGTACCTCGGGCGGTGGCACCTCCGGCGAGGGCGGTGCCTGGTCGGGCTCGGGCGTGATATGGAAGTGGATCTGCATGCTTCTCTCCGGGTTCGGGAGCGCGGCCGGTCCGGAGTGGGCCCGGGCCGCGGTCGGTTGGCAAAGGCGGGGCATCGCGCAGGCGGCTCCCCCAGGTTCGTCCAGGATGCGCGAGAGCGCTTCCAGGTCGACCGGCTTGACCACGTGGCGATCGAAGCCGGCCTGTGCTGTACGCTGGCGAGCGTTGCATCTGCTCCTCTCCCTGGAGCGGAGAGCGGGCTGTCGGTCTGGTCTCCAGTAGTTGCTCGGGCTCGCCGGTAAGAACTATAGGAAAATCCGGAGTCCGACCGGTAGATTCTGCATGTAGCGTTTGCTCGACAATGCTCCCCTTGTCATGCAAGACACTGCGCTTCTCTCTGCCGGCGGCAGTTTGCGGGCGACGGCACGCAACCAGGCCGGTCCGCCGGTGCCCATGCGGCGACCGGGACGGGAAAGATGCGGCAAAAGCCGTGCCCACGCGTGGGACAGGGCTTCAAAGGGACGGCGGGTTTGGAGCTGGGCTGAGCCGGCCGGCGGCGGCCTCGCCCGGACAGCGGTATGCTTGTCTTTTGAGCGGCGCGCTGCGTGGAGCGGGCTTGCCAGCCAGGGGTCCAAGGAAGACTTCCGGGGGCCGAATCACGCGCCGCCTGCGATCCGGCCCCGCTCGTGCTACCGTAGCGGGCTAGACGCTGCAAAGCGCCGCGATGCCGTGCCGCCAAGGCCGGCGCCAAACCCCCACTGATATGACTGACACAGAGATCCAGCTGATCGGCTCCGCCCGCCTGCCGACCCGCTTTGGCGAATTTACCGCCCACGCCTTCAAGGGTGCCGTTTCGGGCACCGAACACCTGGCGTTGAGCGTCGGCGATATCACCGGCGAAGCCGTGCTGACCCGCCTGCATTCCGAGTGCCTGACCGGCGACGTCTTCGGCTCTTGCCGCTGCGACTGCGGCGAGCAACTCGACCTGGCCATGAAGAAAATCGCCGAGGAAGGCCGCGGCATCCTGCTCTACCTGCGCGGCCAGGAAGGGCGCGGCATTGGACTGGGCCACAAGATCCGCGCCTATGCGCTGCAGGATGGCGGGCTCGACACGGTCGACGCCAACCTGGCGCTGGGCCAGGAAATCGATAGCCGCAATTACGCCTTCGCCGCCGACCTGCTGCACCAGTGGGGCGTCAAGTCGATCCGGCTGATGAGCAACAACCCCAAGAAGAAGCAGGCCCTGGAGGCAGCCGGCATTACGGTGGTGGAGCAGATGCGCCATATCGTGCCGTCCAATGCCGAGAACGAGAAGTACCTGGAGACCAAGCGCGAGCGGATGGGGCATCTGCTCGACTAAGCGGAAGGCCAAGGCTGGCCCGCAGACGCGCCTGAGCAACTAAAAGCGCACAAAATCGAGAAGATAACCAGGTTATCCGGCTACACTTTCGTATCGACGCCATCATCCAGCCACTAGCCGGTTCTCAACATGCTTGCCCAGATTCAACGCAGTTGCGGCGAAAGCGCGATGCGCCTGCGCCGGGTACTTGCCAGGGAAGTCCATCTGGACATCCGCCAACCGGCGCAGGTCAAGCGCATCCGGCTACTGGGCTGGCTGGCCTTTATCGGGTTTCCGACCTTCTACGTGGTCTGGAAATTCGTTTTTCCGCAGCCGTATGAAAGCCTGACCTTGCGGCTGGTGGCGATGGTGATGTGCCTGCCGTTGATTGTGACCGGCGATCTGCGGGACAAAAAGTGGCTTCCTGCGCATTTTTTGATGACGTTGACGTACGCGCTGTCGTTTTTCTTCGTCTACATGTATCTGATGAATCACGGGAACCTGGTCTGGTCCCAGTCGCTCGTGATTGCCGTCATCATCCTGTTCAACTTCAGTGGCTGGCTGGGTGGCGCCAGTTCGCTGGCGTTGGGCACGGCGGCGGCGTGGCTAGTCTACAACTACGTCACGCCGCCGCCGGTCACGCTGCTGCAGGTGAACTGGCCGACCGAGCTGCCGATCATCGGCTTCACCATCTGCACCATTGCCGTCCTGAAGATCGACCAGCGCATCCTGATCCAGGAAAAGCTCGACGGCATGGCCATTGCACTGGGCACCGTTGCCCACGAACTACGCACGCCCATCCGCAGCATTGGCTCGACCGCGCTCGGCATGGGCCGCTACCTGCCAGGCCTGATCCGCTTCTACGAGGAAAACGAGACGCCGGAGAACTCATTGAACCTGCCGCGCGCGCATTTCGGTTTGCTCAAGGACGCGTTGCCGCGCATCCAGCTGGAAGTCGACCGCATGAACCACGGCATCGATGTGCTGCTGGTCAACGCGAAGGTCAAGGCCGGGCAGGGGCCCGGCGAGCATTTCCGGCTGGGCGAAGCGATCGAAGAGGCGCTGGCGCGCTATCCCTTCGAACCGGGACAGCGCGAACTGGTGCATGCCGACCTGGCGATGGATTTCCCGATCCACGCCGACCAGAAGCTGATGGTGATGGTGCTGTTCAACCTGATCAAGAACGCCCTGCATGCGCTGGCGCGGGCAGGCCACGGCGAAATCCGGCTGCGCATGGAGCATGGCACCCGACGCAACCGCCTGATCTTCCGCGACACCGGCACCGGCGTGCCGGAGCGCGAGCTATCGTCCATCTTCAAGCGGTTCCATACCTATCCTCGCAACGAGGGGACGGGCATTGGCCTGGCCTTCTGCAGGGAGACGCTCGAAGCCTGGGATGGCCGTATCCACTGCAGCTCGGTCGAGCACGAGTACACGGAGTTCGTGCTGGAGTTTCCGCCCGCCATGCCGCGCCACGGTAACGCCGGCGCGGCTAGCTGAAACCCGCGCGTCGCCGCGCGGCCGTGCGGCCGCTCAGGCCGTGCCGTGCAATGCTTCGAGCGCCTCGTGCAGCACGGTGTGCCGGGTCAGGGGCGGCTGCGGCAGGGCCGCGCGGGGCTTGCGCTGGGTGGAGCGCCAGCCCGCCAGGTTCACCTCGTCGCGGATTTCCGCGCAGACCTGGATCAGCCGATCGATCTCCACGGCGGTGAGGCAGGCGTGCATGGTCAGCCGCATCAGGGCCCGGTCGCGCGCCGTGGCCGGCGCGCAGAACACGGCGCCGAAGATGCCGCGTGACTGCAGGGCATTGCGCAGCACCAGGGTTTGCTCCTCGGTGCCGGACTCCAGCGCGATGATCTGCTCCGAACCCGCCGAGACGTTGTAGCCCAGACCAGACAGCGCGCTGCGCACCTGGGCCGATACCGCGTGCAACTGTGTACGGCGTTCGTCCGCCTCGGCGATGAAATCCGCGGCGGCGTCGAACCAGGCCAGTTCGTGGTGAAGCAGACCCGAACTGAAGATGGCCGGGCGCGATTCCGCAGCGAAATAGCCCTTGAACGAGGTCGGGCAGGTTACCAGCCCGGCACGGCCGCCGAAAGCCTTGGCCAGGCTGGCGGTCTGGAAATGAACCCGGCGCGAAAGGCCGAGTTGCGCGACCAGCCCGGCGCCGGCCGGGCCATGGGTGCCCAGCGAGTGCGATTCGTCGACCACGATCACGCTGCCCGTGCGCTCGGCCACCTCCACGAAATCCGCCAGCGGGCAAAGACTGCCATTGGTGCTGTAGACCGAATCCACCACGATGATGCCGGGACCATCCTTGCGGATCTGGCGCTCAGCGTGTTCCGCGTCGTTGTGCATGAAGGGCACGGCCCGGGCACGCGCTGCGTGGGCGCCTTCCCACAGGGACATATGGGCCAGCATGTCGAGATAGACCGGCGTGCGTTCATTGGCAATGCTCTGCAGCAGGCCCACATTGGCCGCCCAGCCCGACTGGCACAGGATGCTGTCCTCCGCGCCGCTGAATGCCGCCAGCTTGCGCTCGAGCCGGCTGGTGGGATTGTCCCCATACTGGAACACCGCCGACATCAGCAATTCGCTCTCCGGCCCGCGCATCGCGGCCGTCTGGGCCCTGACCAGCTTGTCCTCGCCAAGCAGGCAAAGATAATCGTTGCTGGAAAAATGCACGGCGTCAGGCCCGGGTTGCCGGCCGTGCAGCAAATGGCTGCCGCCCCAACGCTTCTGTACCCGCTCCACCTCGTGCCCCGCGACGCGCGTGGTGACGAATTCCGGCCAGGCGGCCACCGCGGCGGAGGCCGCGTGGGAGGTACGGTTGGTTTGCAGGCGACCCGAGTTCACATTGATCATTACATTCCCCTAGAAGGTACTCCGACAGAAAAGCCGGCCGAGACGGCCGATGATGGTCGAGGCAACGCAGGCGCGGCCCGCGCCCTTTGGTTCAATGTATGGTCCGGGGCGGGCGAAAGCCTGTAGCGTGTTCGTGTTTCGAATTGATGTTGCGCCGACAAGCTATTCTGCCGTGTGTCGGGGAGTTCGCCCCGTTCAGTCGCATACGATTGGCGCGGCAAAACCACGCTTCGGGTTGCACGAAGGCGGCGGCGCTGTCCGGCGGGGCATGCTGAGCCAAATCCGGATAGTGATATTAAATTTATTTAATTCAGAGTTGAATTTAATAAATTCCCATTGCCTCGGCTTGCGGAACCTGCGGTTGCCTGCCAATCGCACCGAAGAAGGATTGGGGAAACAGTCTGGCTACTCCGATATTCCAGGCACATCCGTTTCAAGATAAACGCAGTTGCCCGGCGACAGCAGGTAATCGATTGCCGCATGAGACGACACGCGCATCATTTTCATCGAGATACACCTGATCGAAGTCTCGCGTAACGCAGGCATACGGCCCGCCGGGTGGCCCCAGCGGCGCTTTGGCATATACCTGGCAGCCGCTGGACGCATGCGATGGCGCAGGATTGGCATCCCGCTGGAAAGCCTTCTAAGATCAAAGTCCAACCCCTGTACAGGATCAGACTATGAGCAAGCCCGCCACGCCGGCTCACCCCGCTTCACCGCCGCCCAAAGTTGCGCCGAAGCCAGGCAGCAAGAACGACCATCTGGAAGAAGAACTGGACGAAGCGCTCCAGGAAACCTTTCCCGCGAGCGATCCGATCTCGGTGGACCACGGGCAACCAGCCCGGCCGGGCAAGTAGCCGCAAGTCCGCAGCGCCCTGCGCCAGGGCCCTAGACCAGTTGCCGCAACTGCGCGACAACCTTCATCAGTTGCCCGTGCGCAACGATCACGCCGGATTCGTCCTGCAGGGCTTGCTGGTAGCGGTCGCGAAAGGCCGGTTCACTCTTCGGACCGAACAGCTTCTCGGTGGCCGCAGCCACCGCGCGGCAGGTTTCATCGTGGTGTTCTGGTGCCTCCAGTTCCTCATCGATCTCGATAATCAACCGCGAAAGCGGATCGAGCCAGCGAAAATAGGTCTCTTCGGTCACAATCTGCACAAACAAGCCCGCCGGGATCGGGCCATGCAGCCGCTCGTACTCCGTGCGGTTCAATGCGATCACTTCCTTGTGCACCTTCAGCAGCGCAGCACGCAATGCCCGCAGCCCGCTGCGGCGATCTTCCTGCTTGGCGAGGAACTGTTCGTGTGGCATATCCCTTCTCCTATTCCTTTTTTTGACGGCCTGGAGCGCACAGCCCGGTCTGCGGCCCGCTTGTCAGCCGCTTGTCAGTATAGGTAGGCGCGCACGCCTGGCGGCAGGTCTCGCACTTGGGGGCATCCCTGATGGATAGTCCGCGGAATCAGTGCAGGGGATCCGTGCCTGCCATGGGCTGCGGGCACTGCCCAGCCTTCCGGAACGCCTTGATGTCATACATGGAGGCGGCATTGGCCTCGGCCGGCAATGCGGCGATGCCATCGTGGCTTGCCGGATCGAGCCGTGCGGCCCCGACGCCCGGATACAGCAAGCAGTTTGCTGGCGGCCTCATTGCTGCGGAAGTGGCTGCGGCTCCTGACGATCTTGCGCAACTGCATGCGCCTGTTCGCACTACCCTTCGACCTGTATCCCCTGATTGGGAACCTTCAGGTACGCCTGAAAGCGCATTGCATGCTGCTCCAACATGTTTCCAACTACATGATCAGTCAATGTATGTGTCAGCAAGGTACTGAAATCGACGAACCAGGATTGGGCAGGGTTCGATGCGCCCCTCTTTTGAAACCACACGCCGCTTGCCTCGTTGCGACGCAGAAAATGGTAACCGACGTGATTAGCCAGCAGCGCGACAAGGTATGTATCATCAGTGAATCGTGGTGGCACCGGTCTCGGCACTCCCCCAAAACGGACTATCTCGATGCGTACATTCTGGGCTAAACCGTCATTCACGACGCCTGCCGAAAAATCCCCCGTCCAAACAGCTTGTCCAGCAAATTTCCCCGGTCGAGCGTTGCAGCCCAAACCGCGCGGATGTTGACATTTCATCGCATAAGCGTAGCAATTATGATTGCTATTCCAAACACCATCCATCATATCCAGGCCTCCTTTGAAATTCGAGTGGGCACCGTAGTGAAGTCGGTCGTCAATAGTGGACACTCGCAGCGCGGATTGCGTGCGTGTGAATTCCCTGGCTTCATGATTTTCAGGATGGCAGCGGCCAATCGACTGTTCGCCGTTTCGCGTTTCGACACAACGCTCTTCATGCAGAAGCCCTGCCGTTTCAGGCTCCCGCTTGCCGGACCGCGAGTCCATTCTGCCAGGCAAGTCCGGCCGACCACAGGGCGCCGCCCAGCAGCACGACGTCCTTGATGATGAAGCCATCGGCACCGATGCCGGGCGTCGTCGCCAGAAATGACAATGTCGTTGCAAGAGCGAACGCGATGCCGAGGCTGCCGGCTAAACTAGCGCGCCAGTTGCCGCGCCACGCCATCAGCAGTGCAAGCGCGATTTCCACGACGCCGATAAGGTTCGAGACGCCCTGCTTGCCGAGCCACGGATAGAGCCAGGCGAACAACGGGCTGTTGCTCGTCAGCGGATAAATGGCGGCCGCCTCCACTGCGGTGAACTTGTAGAGGCCGTAACCGACGAAAATGCCGACGACAGAATAAAACACGATGGCCTGGCCGAGGCGCTGCAGCGTCAGCGGACAAGTGGCGCGCGATGCGAAGAATTTCATCGAATGACTCCTCGAAGTGAAGGGTTTGACGCCGCTACGCCATGTCATCCCGGCACACCTGTATGCCGCGCGATGTTCGCAAAGAGACGCTCGTGTTGCCCCCCGCATCGAACAACAGGGCGCCCGGCTGGCTGTAGTAGTCGTCGTCCTGGCGATGGTCGTAACGGTCAATCGCGCCCGCGGCGATCCGCGGCTCGAACGCATTACGGTCCTGCGCAAAGTCGCCGAAACGGTTCGGCTCGTAGTTCGCGTTGCCGCCAAAGCTGCCCACCGTGCGGAGGCGATAGCGCTGCATGTAGCCAAACGAAAGCAGCCGCGCCTGCAATATCCGGTCCGGCACTATAACAAGCAGCCTAAACCTGTGAAATGGAAATACTTCGATCCTATGCGGCGAATTAAAACAAGGACACTACCGGCGTCAAGGCTATCGCATTGGCGCCGGTCGAGGATTTCCGTCGCGATTCCGACCTGTTCGGTGAGGGCGTTCGAGAGCCGGCGGCAATTCAGCGCGGCGATTCGTCGCCGCGTTCGTCCTGGCTTTTATCCGGTTTGTCGCCTGGCTCCGGCACGCCGATCAGGTCCGCCGCCGTGGAGCGCCGCGCGTCCGCCGCCCGGAAATACCGCACCAGCGTTGCCACGCTGGTGTGGCCGGTCATGGCCATGGTTTCGGCCAGCGGCACCTGGCGCGATGCCGCCTCGGTGACGAAGCCGGAGCGTAGCGAATGCGCCGAGAAATCTCCCTCCAGGCCCGCCTCCTCGCAACGTTGCTTGACGATCTTGCGTACGGCCCCGTCCGACAATCCCTCGCCCACATGGCCCCCGCGCCGGATGCGGCGGAAGATGGCGCCTTCGTCAAGCGCGGCTGCCTGCAGCCACGCCTCCAGCGCCGCGCCCGCGGCGCCAATGACTGGCTTGGCGTTGTCCGGCAAATCCGCGCCGGCCTGATTGGTCTTTGACCAGCCCAGTTGATAGACGAACTCTCCCGGCCCAATGCGCGTGAGATTGGCCAAGGTGGCTGCCGCCACCTCCGAACGCCGCCGGCCGCCGCTGGACCAGGCAAACAGCAGCAGGGCACGGTCGCGCAGGCCGATCAACGAGTCGTCGCAGGTTTCCAGCAAGCGGGACAGGGGCTCGCGCGTCAGCGCAGCCTTGCGCGCCGGGCGCTCGCCACGCTTGGCATAGGCGCGGCGCGTGCGTGCCACCAGTTCACGCACCGCCGGGTCCGCGCACGGGTTGTTCGCATTCTCCAGCCGGTGTGCCTTGGCAATGACCGCCAGGCGATGCATCAGCGTGGCCAGCGCGGGTGGGCCGGTGCGCGCCTTGAGGCCACGCGCCAGCAACGCAGCATCGATTGCCGGTGGCAATTCGCTCACCGGTCCTTGCGGCGTGGAGCGGGTAGCGTGGTCTACCACGAACTGGATAACGACCGCCGGCAGCAAGGGAAGGGCGATCGGCTGGCCGTAGCGCAGAGCGAACCAGCCCGCCCAATACCGTAAGGCGGAACGATAACTGGCAACCGTGTTGACGGATTCTCCCTCCCGGTACAGCGCCTCTGCGGCCTGGCGGCCAAGCGGATCGAGTTCGGACGGATGAAGCGGCGCGGGGAAATCGGCATGAGCAGACGTCAGGCTGGATAGATCGGGGGAATTGGGCGAGCTTTCGGCGGAAGTGCCGGGAAGCCTGTGTGTTTTGCGAGCAAGCATAATAAATATGATGTATGCTGTATTAAATTATACACCAACAGACAATAAGGCACGATAACTATCTCTTATCGTGCCTTATCTGGGTGGCTGAACCGAAAGCCGCCAGAAAACATGCCTGGATCATGCAAAACGTCACGCTTCCCGCAGCAACGCGCTCCCGTTCCATCACCCAGCAGGACGTCTGGCAGGCCGCCGATGCCTTGCTACTGGCCGGTCAGCGGCCGACCATCGAGCGCATCCGGCTGCATCTGGGGCGGGGCTCGCCGAATACCGTCAGCCCCCACCTGGATGCGTGGTTTGCCGGGTTGGGCGCGCGCCTGCAGGATCCACAGGCCTTTGCGGCGCCGGCAAACCTGCCCGAGCCGGTAAACCAGGCAGCACGGTATTTGTGGGACGCGGCGCAAGCGGAGGCCCGGGCCACCGTCTCCGCGAGCTATGCCGCGCGGGAAGCCGAACTGGAGCAGGGCAGGGAAGCGCTGGCGGCAGACCAGGCCGCGCTGGCTCAGGAGCGCGCCATCCTGATGGCGAAGCTCGAAGCCGCCGACAGCGCGCTGGCCGAGCTGGCACGCGCCCGCGATGAAGCCGGCGAACGCGCCGACCGCGCCGAGGCGCAATGGCGGGCGCAGCAGGCGGAAAACGAAGCGGCACGCGCCGCGCTTGTGCGCGCGCAGCAAGAGAAAGACGCGCTGCTGCGCGATACCGCCAGCCAGCGCGCCGCATGGGACAAGGAGCGCGAAACCATGACGGATCGTTTTGGCGCCAGCGAGCGGCGCATGGCGCTGGAACTGGACGGTGCGCGGGTGGCCCTGCGGGAAGGGCAGCGTCAGATCGACAACGAGCGCAAGTCTGCCCAGCAAAAACTGGCGGATGCTGCTGAAGCGGCGGGGTGGCAGGCGCAGGCGCTGGCGAAGGCGGGGAATGCCGTGGCCGTGCTGGATGAGCGGGTCCGGCAGCAGGAAGGCTTGCTGGCCGAATATCGGCAGCTTCTGGAAAACCGGGGCGAACCGGATCCGGAGATCGTACGGACAGTCCGCTCACCCTGGCGCAAGGCCCGACCGATCCGGCCGGCACGGCCTCCGCGCTTCAAGGCCTAGGACGGCTTACTCTTGAATCCGGATAGGGAAATGCACCGGTGCGCCCGAAGGCTCGTCCTCCAGCCCGGAACGCGATACAGTTTTGGTCAGCGGCGCCGGCCTATCCGGCGTCGGCAACCGCTGAACGAAAGGATGCCCAGATGACTCCGGCTACCGAGCCCGCCAACCAGCAAAGTCCCGCCCTCGATGCGGCGCGACTACGCGATTTCGTCGAGCGCAAGTGGAACGACGAGATCGTGCCGGCGCTGACCGACTACATCGCGGTGCCCGCCAAGAGCCCCGCCTTCGATCCCGACTGGGAGCGCCACGGCTTTATCGAGCGCGTGGTGACCGAAGCGGCGACATGGGCGCAGCGGCAGCCCGTGCGCGGCCTCAAGCTGGAAATCGTCCGCCTGCCCGGCCGCACGCCGGTGATCTTCTTCGAATCGCCCGCCACGCGTTCCGGCAGCACGGAAACCATCGTGCTGTACGGCCACCTGGACAAGCAGCCGGAATTCTCGGGCTGGCGCAACGACCTGGGCCCCTGGACCCCGAAGCTCGAAGACGGCAAGCTGTACGGCCGCGGCGGCGCCGACGACGGCTACGCCATCTACGCCAGCCTGACGGCGCTGGCGGCGCTGGACGCGCAGGGCATCGAGCGCCCGCGCTGCGTGGGCCTGATCGAAACCTGCGAGGAATCCGGCAGCTACGACCTGCTGCCCTATGTCGATGCGCTGCGCGAGCGGTTGGGCAAGGTGTCGCTGGTGGTCTGCCTGGACTCCGGCGCGGGCAACTACGACCAGCTCTGGCTGACTACCTCCCTGCGCGGCCTGGTGGCGGGCGACCTGGAGGTGGAAGTGCTGGACGAAGGCATCCATTCGGGGTCCAACGGCGGCATCGCGCCGTCGAGTTTCCGCATCATGCGGCAGTTGTTCGACCGACTGGAGGACGCAGCCACCGGCAACCTGCTGCCCGCCGCCTTTCATTGCCAGATCCCGCCGGGGCGCCTGCGCGAGGCCGATGCCACCGCGCGCGTCCTTGGCGACGAGGTCTGGAAGAGCCTGCCGTGGGCTTGCGGCCAGAACGGCAGGCCGGTGCTGCCTGTTACCGGCGATCCGCGCGAGGCGCTGCTGAACGCCACCTGGCGGCCTTCGCTGTCGGTGACAGGCGCGGCCGGCCTGCCGGCGCTGGCCGACGCCGGCAATGTGCTGCGCCCGCGCACGGCATTCAAGCTGTCGCTGCGGCTGCCGCCGCTGGTGGAAGCCACCCGGGCCGTGGCTGACCTCAAGGCCCTGCTCGAATTCGACCCGCCGTACAACGCCCGCGTGACCTTCCGCCCCGATGCCGGGGCCGCCAGCGGCTGGAGCGCGCCGGACCTGGCGCCGTGGCTGACTTCGGCCTTGAACGATGCCTCGCGCGAGCACTATGGCGCGGATTGTGGCTATATCGGCCAGGGCGGCACCATCCCCCTCATGAACACCTTGAAGGCCGGCTTTCCCCTCGCCCAGTTCATGGTCTGCGGCGTGCTGGGCCCGAAGTCGAATGCCCACGGCCCCAACGAGTTCCTGCATGTCCCTTATGCCAGGAAGCTCACCGCGGCCGTGGCACAAGTGATTGCCGCCGCGCCCTGAGCGCATCTTCGCGCCCGGGATCTGCCTTGGAGAACGTTCCAGTCCCGTCGCCTTATAATCCGGCCAGAATATCCGCCGCCGGACGCTGCCGGCGGGCGGGCGCGACCTGGAACCGGCCGAATGCCTTCGTATTCCCTCATCCTCTGTCTCACCTTTGCGGTCGTAGGCAGCCTTACGGTTGCCGTGGCCGCCTGGAGCAGGCGGGACGACCCGATCGTCAAGGCCTTCCTGGTGCTGGCCTTCGGCTGCGTCATATGGAGCGGCGGCCGCCTGCTGGAGCTGAGTTCCTTCGACCTGGAAACCCGCATCCTGTGGGCCAAGCTGCAATATTTCGGCATCGTCGCGGTACCGATCGGCTGGCTCTGCGCCATGGTCCAGCTCAGCCGGCCCAGGTTCGTCATTCCCTGGTCACTGCTATCGGTGCCCATCGTGATCAACATCGTCACGCTGGGCCTCGTCTTCACCAACGAACGGCACCATCTGATCTGGGATTCGATCAGGCTGGTACCCGGCGGCGCGCCCCCCGGCGCGGTCTTCACCCACGGCCCGGGCTATGCCGTGGCGGCTGTCTATTCCTACCTGCTGCTACTGCTCAGCCTCTACTTCCTGCTGACGGCGCGCTTGCCCAACAGCAGCCTGACCCGGGGCGGTCGGGCCGTGCTGGCAAGCGGGCTGGCGTTGCCGCTGGTGGCCAATATTGCCTATCTGCGTGGATGGACGGGGCCGCTCGGCGGCGACCTGACCCCGGCCACCCTGTCCGTGACAACGGTGCTGGTGTGGGTTTGCGCACTGCGCAGGCACCTGGATGACGTTGGCCACTACGCCAGGCTACGCGTATTCGATGCCCTGCAGGAGGGCTGCGTGATCGTCAATGCCGACGACATCATCGTCGATTTCAATCGCGCCGCCCGGCGGCTGCTGGAAACCGTGGAGCGCGGCAGCCCGTTCCCGGCGGCCTGGAAAGAGGCGATCGCCGCCAGCCGCTCGGGCATGCCCGGCAGCGGCGCGTCACACCTGATCTCGGAGCAGCGGGTCGACTACGAACTCACCGTGGATTCGGTTCGCAACCTGAACCGGCAGCCGGTCGGTCGCATTGTGTTTCTCCGCGACGTCACCCGGTTCCGCTCGCGCGAACAGGCGTTGACGTCGGAGAACTCCACGCTGGCGGTGCGGCTGGGCGAAACCGAGGAAAAGCTCTCGCGCATCGAGGCCGACCTTTACCGCGACGCGCTGACCGGGGTGTTCAACCGGCGATTCTTCCAGCGCGAAGCTGCCGCCGCGCTGGCCAATGCGTTCGAGCGCGGCATTTCCGTCGGCCTGCTGATCATCGATGTCGACTACTTCAAGCAGTACAACGATCTGCATGGGCACGTGCATGGCGATGAATGCCTGCGCCGGATCGCCAGCGCTCTCGGCGAAACCATGCGCAGCTGCCCCGGCGACTTCTGCGCCCGCGTCGGCGGCGAGGAGTTCGCCATCGTGCTTCCGGAGATCACGTCGCTCGAAACCCGGGAAGTCGGCCTGCGGCTGCTCCAGGCAGTGCGCTCGCTGGCGCTGCCCCACGGCGGCTGGCCCGGGCACCCGTGCGTCACCATCAGCGTCGGCGCGGTATGTGAAATCCCGGCCTCGCCGCTGCTGGAGCCCTTGCTTGAAAAAGCCGATGCCGCCATGTACGAAGCCAAGCGCAATGGCCGCGACCGCTTTGTCATGGGTGAGGCGACGGCATTGCCGGCGTATCCGGCGTAGCCGTCAACCCGGTTTTCGTGCTGCCGGCATCCCAAGGTTTGCGGGCGGCGGATGGCGTTGCCGTGCTGGCGGGCGGATTGCGGATGAGCAGGGCGGAGGAGGGCACGCAAACACGCGTGCCGTCTCACGCCTTCGACGTCAGCATTTGTTCGTCGAAGCTCAGGCGCAGGCGTCCCGCGTCGATACGCAAGCGCAGGCGATGGTACTTCGCGAGGTAATGGATCCCGACGAGCGCAGCCGCAAAACCCGCGGCGGCGCCGATGCCAAGTGCCCAGCGCGGTCCGAACGTATCGGCAACCCAGCCGACGATTGGCGCGCCAAGGGGCGTGCCGCCCAAGGCCAGGGCGAGCAGGATGGCCACTACCCGGCCGCGCATGGCGGGTTCGGTGGAAAGCTGCACCAGGCTGTTCGTCGAGGTGGTGATGGTCTGGGCCGCCACGCCGACCATGATCAGTGTGATACCAAACAGCCCGTAGCCGGGCATGATCGCGGCCAGCGCGCAGCCCAGCCCGAAGACGGATGTACCAGCCAGCAGCAGCGCAAAGCGCGGTTTCGCCCGCCTCGCCGCCAGCAGGGCGCCGGTGACGGACCCGATCGCCATGATCGACGTCAGGAATCCAAACTGATCCGCGCCGGCATGGAAGACGGTAACGGACATCGTCGAGATGAAGATCGGGAAGTTGAGCCCAAACGTGCCGATCAGGAACAGCATGAGCAGGGCGGCTTTCAGGTCGGGGCGCCGCCAGACATAGCGAAAGCCTTCGGCAAAGCTGCCTCGGGTTCGGACCGCCCGCGTCTTCAGATGAAGTTCGCCGCGACGCAGGCGGCTCAGCGCGCCAAGCACGGCGACAAAGGAAGCCGCATTGATCAGGAACACCCACCCCGTGCCCACGGCGCTGATGAGCACACCGGCAACGGCGGGGCCGATCATCCGCGCCGCATTGAACGAGGTGGAATTCAGCGCCACAGCGTTCGACAGATCGACCTCCCCGACCAGCTCCGAGACAAAAGTCTGGCGCGCCGGGGCATCGAAAGCCGTGACACAGCCAAGCAGGAACGCAAACACGTACACGTGCCATAACTGAATGTGCCCGGTGAGGGTGAGGAGCCCCAACCCGAGCGCCAGCGCGCCCATGGCCGCCTGCGTGGCAAGCAGTAATTTGCGCCGGTCGCAATGATCTGCGGCAAAGCCGGTCAAGGGCAACAAGAGCATCTGGGGTCCGAACTGCAGCGCCATGACCACGCCCACGGCCGTCGCGTTATTGTGTGTCAGATGCGTGAGCACGAGCCAGTCCTGCGCGGTGCGCTGCATCCAGGTGCCCACATTGGAGACGATGGCCCCGCCGGCCCAGAGCCGGTAGTTGAAGCTGTTTAGCGAACGGAAGGTGCCTCTCACCGGATTCTGCCCGCTTCCAGCAGATCGATGATCTCCCGGCACGTGCCGGTCTCGCCCAGCCTTGGAAATATGCGCGTGACGCTATTGGCGTGCGCATCCAGGCTCATGTCGGTCATGGCATCGACGGCGAGGGTAATGTTGAATCCGTGCTCGTGCGCCTGGCGCGCGGTCGATTCGACCCCGATGCTGGTCGCTATACCGGCAATCACAACCTGCGTGACGGCCTGCTTCCTGAGATACGCCTCGAGGTCCGTATTCGTGAACGCCCCCCAGGTCCGCTTGGTGACCGTGTGGTCATCTGGCTGCCGGTTCAGCTCGGGCACCAGATCGGTCCATCCTGCAGGAAGATCGCCAAGTCTGCGCCCCTGTTCCGCCCGGCCCGGCGCACCCCCGGCAACGTTGACCAGCACTACCGGCAAGCCATGGCTGCGGAATGCAGCAGCCAGCGCCGCGGCATGCCTCACGACTACGTCGACCGGGTGCGCGACAGGCAGGGAGACGATTCCCTCTTGCAGATCGATGACGACGAGAGCGGTCTTTCGATCGAGGGTGGTGGCGGCCATGGCGTTTTCGCTGGGTGGATACTTGGTGGATAGGGACTGTGGGGAGCCCGGAGTGGGGCGCCGGGAGGGGCCGGTTACGCATCGACCAGCCGTTTGAGCAACGCGATGCCGGCCGCAAGTTCATCTTGCTCGGCTGGCGCGAGTTTCGTTCGAATGGCACGGTAGAGCCAGTCTTCCCGGGCCGCACGCGTGGCCCGGATCATTTCCCGGCAGGCAGGCGTGATCGACAAAATGTTCTGCCGTCCGTCGGACGGATCCGGCGTGCCGGTCACCAGCCCCGTGGCCTCCAGCACGGCGACCGTGGCGCCCATCGACTGCGGCCGCACACCATCGGCCCGCGCAAGGGTTGTCACCGTGGCAGGGCCATCTCGCTCCAGACGGCCAAGTACCGCCATCTGTGACCAGGTGAGCGCTCCCGGATGCACTTCTTCGCGCAGGCGCCGCTTCAGCTGGCCGATCAGGATACGAAGGTCCGCAGCAAGCGCCGAGGCGCGTGCGGTATCCGTATCACTATGTTTCTCGGTGGTGTTCATCTCATCAATGTAGTCGATACGAAGGAAAACTACAAAGGTTACCTTCATAGTTTCTCGACACCCAGGCTGGCCAGCCACGAATCGCAGGATGTGCCAGGCTTTCTTCGGGCACAGCGCAAATACGAAGCGCGTTGAGCGATGAAGCAGTGTGATCGGGTTAAATCGGCATTGGGCTTAGGGGTGTTTCAACAAGACAATCTGGTATCGTAGGGTCGGGAAAACCAAATGACCGATCGACGATGGAAAGCGCCAACGCGAGTGTGGACAGCATGCTCAAGCGTCTGAACTATCCTGTGCCGTCCTCTTTGGCCACCACCAGCGCGGGCTGACAAGAGACGCAAAACAATGCCCAGGCACAACCCAGTGCTTCCTCGCAGCCAGAAGGCCCCCATGACACCGGGACGCCGGCGGCTTCTCATCTTCGGCGCGACACTGCTGCTGGCCGCGCTAGCCTGGGGGCTGGCGGCAGTACTCGAGCCCGCCATCCAGCGCACGATCGTCATTACAACCGGGGCCGACAAAGGTATCTATCGCGGCTTTGCGGATCGCTATGCGCCTATCCTGAGGCGTGACGGCATCACGCTTGATATCCGCAGCTCTTCGGGTTCGATCGAAAATTACGAGCGCCTGAAAAATCCAGGCAGCGAATACGAAGTCGGCTTTATCCAATCAGGCACCACCAATCCGAAAGACACAGACCGCCTGCAGACGATCGTGGCCGTCTCATATGAACCGATCTGGGTGTTTTATCGTGGCGCGACCACCGTCGACCAACTGGCACAGTTGCGCGGCAAAAGGGTCGCCATAGGCGTTCCCGGCAGCGGCCTGCTCAACGTCTCCCGGGTATTGCTCGGTTATAGCGGCATCACCGCCGGCAATACCACGCTGCTGGAAATGGACGCGGCCCAGGCATATGCGGGCCTGGAGGAGGGCAGGCTGGATGCTGCCTTCTTTATCGGCAGGCCAGATGCCGAGATGCAGCAAACGCTGCTGAACAGCGATCTGAAGCTGATGAGTTTTGCCCAGGCCGATGCGCTGGTGCAAAAATTCCCGTCTCTCTCCAAGATTATCTTCCCGCGCGCCTCGACCAGCATCGTCAACGATCTTCCGCAGGCTGACATCACGCTGCTTGCCGCCACGGCCCTGCTCGTATCCAAGGACTCCCTGCATCCAGCCCTGGTCTACCTGCTGCTGGAGGCAGCCAAAACCGTCCACGGCGGCGAAGATTACTTCACGCCGCTCGGCACGTTTCCCAACCTGAGCACCGCGGAATTTCCCGTTTCCGACGAAAGCACACGCTACTTCAAATCGGGACGTCCGTTCCTGCAGCGCTACCTTCCATTCTGGCTGGCGAGCTTTATCGAAAGGCGCCTGCTGATCCTGCTTCCCTTCATGGCCTTGCTGCTAGGCTTGCTGCAGGCATTGCCGCGCATGACGGAGGCGCGATTCAAGAACCGGCTCGTGGTTTGGTATCGCGAAATCAAGGAACTGGAAGACGAAATATGGAAGAACAGGCATCCGACCCCGGACCAGATTGCGAAGTGGCGTGATGAAATCGAGAACATCGATGCGCACGCCAGCCAGATACGGCTGCCGCAGCGCTATTTTCAAGATGTATACACCCTCAAGCAGGCGATCGGCGTCGTACGGGACCGGATTGCCAAGGCGGCCGGAAAGGTGAAGGCATAGTTGGGCGGCGACACATGGAATGCGAATGGCGCGCGTTCACCCTGCTGCTGAAAACTGGCTGCTGTTCGAAGGGTTCTGCACAAATCCAGGCTGGCCCTGCGTCGCAGGTTCAGCGTTCGCGCTTTAGGAGAAACTGGCATGAAGAAGATCGGGTTGCAGGAAAGCGAGTCTCCCTCTCAACTGATAGACGCGAGAATCAGGGAGCTGGGCGACTGGCGGGGCAAGATGCTCAGCCGGCTCCGTGCCTTGGTCAAGGAAGCCGATCCTGAAGTCGTCGAAGAGTGGAAGTGGAGAGGAGTTCCGGTGTGGTCGCACGACGGATTGATCTGCACAGGCGAGACTTACAAAAACGTCGTGAAGATGACCTTCGCCAAAGGGGCGGCTCTGCAGGATCCTTCGGGCCTCTTCAACTCCAGTCTTGACGGGAACACGAGGCGTGCCATCGACTTCCACGAGGACGAGAAGATAGATGAGGAGGCGTTGAAGACTCTCGTTCGCGCCGCCGTGACCCTGAACAGGTCCAAAGCCCAAGGCTGATTCATGGAATCAACCGTCAGACTGTCCTCTATGACGGCGCGCCATTGTGATTTCAATCGATCGATTTTGCCGTATGGTCAAGGTGATGGCTCCTGCTGGCACGACGGGGCTCCGTGGCGCTGGAAGCCGTCAAGCTTACGCTCGCCAAACTCGGAAATTTGAGCTTAGCCAAAAGGGGGTGCGGACGAATACATGAACTACCCCCAAGTAGTCCAAGTTTTCGTCTGCACCCCCGAAGCGGACATTCTGATTTGGCCTCTACAAATCAATGTCAAGGCGAAGTTCAGATGTCCGGTCGCGGGCAAAGTTAAAATGTCCAGGGCAAACATTTTCAGGTTGCCCGCCGCGATGAGGAATGTATGGAGCGCAGCTTCGTTTTGAATACCCGTTGGGGACAAGTAACAATTCTCGATGAACCGACGTATGCGTTTGGATCTGCGGACAACGCACGAACATACAATGTGGAGATCCGACTCGATCGAGAGAATCAAACTTCAATTCACGGGGTGAGAATCGAAGGGAGGTGGACCTCAGTATTCGGTGCGGGAGGTGGGTGTTCCACCGTCCATCAGCACACAGCCATCGAGCTAAACGGTCGACTGTATGTGGCAGTGGGCGATCAAATCGTCTGTTTGAATCTTGTGACGTGCTCGATGGACTGGTCCCGGCGCGTTGATTCCGCCACGTGCTTCGGCGTCTATTGGGATTCCGCGCACGAAGCGCTCATATCTCACGGTGAGCTGCAAATTAGTCGCCTCTCCTTAACCGGCGACGAGATTTGGAGCTCATCCGGGGCTGATATTTTCTCAGAAGGTTTTCGATGCCTACCTGAGGCCATTGAAGTCATTGACTTCAACCGCTCCGTGTACCTGTTTGACTATGCCAGTGGTGAACTGCGAGTCAGCTAGTACTACTGTGTTAACAACTACTCGGTTTTCCGACCGCAGCACGGGCACCGTTCAAGGCGGGCAAGCAGTGCGGCAGCGAGCTCCAATCGCAGCGTGGCGATAGAATCTGCCACATGACGCTGCTTACGCAGGGGTGCCCCGGGGCCGCTGCTTACGCAGGGGTGCCCCGGGGC
>NZ_JBFTQG010000015.1:0-131386 GCF_056398885.1 Cupriavidus sp. 01T418 | reverse complement strand
TCACTGATCAACGCCAACAGCGGCCTCTCGCGACGACTCGCGCGAGGCCAGGAAATCTCGTTCATCCGCGGCACCTTACTATGACTGACGCACCTACCTCCGCAGCGACCGGCCTACCCACAGATCCCGCGGGTGCCACCGGGGTTTTATCGACCTGGTTTTCGGATTTCCGCCTGGCGCACGCGCAGCCATTTGGTCAGTTCATAGCCGGAACGCGGCTGGCTATGTATCCCGGCAAGAAGAACATGCTTCAGCGGCTATTCCTTGCTTGACCTGGCTTCCTTCAGATCACTCACTCGCATTGCTCCTTGATTGCGTCAACGCGCACGCGGAATGACTATGTTTTTTTTGACATAGTCAAAAAACCGTGGCACTATGTATTTTTCAACATACTTGATTTACCGTATTCCCGGGGCAGCGACTGCGCCAGGCGTCGCTGCGTTGACCGGGTGTAGCCAGTCCGCCGTGTCGGCAAGACCTCGCCGATCGCCACCGCCGGCGTGGGGGCTGCCGCCGCCGCCGCTGCTGTGCTGGCCAACCCAGAGCCGCATATCGGCAAGATCTACGAATTGACCGGCCCCCAGTCGCTGACGATGGCCGAGCTCGCGCAGGYCGGCCAAGGGCCAGGTATCGGAGGCAACCGCGGCCGCGCACTGAAGCGTCCTTTGCGCATGAGGTCATCTGCGGTGAGGAACACACAAAGGAGGTGAACAAGCGACGACTCGTCGAATGACAGAGCTGAAATCTTGAAGAGAGCGACCAGAGCGGATCCCTACACGCCGATGTCGTTTCCCGCAAAGGCATTTCACTGGAGGAGAGACATAAATGATGAATAAAACAAAGATCGCGCTGATGGCGCTGTGTACCGTTTCGGCGGCCGCGCACGCGCAGTCGAGCGTGACCTTGTATGGTGTGGCGGACACAGCGATCGAGTACGTCAGTCATGTGGCCAGCAAGAACCCGACCGTCAATGCAACGACCGGCGCGGTGACGCAGCAGCCGGGTGGTGGGCGCGCGGCGCTTGTTTCCACCGGCGGCTTGTCAGGTCCTCGTTGGGGGCTTCGTGGGGTGGAAGACCTGGGTAGCGGCTTGCAGGCGCTCTTCATACTGGAGAGCGGCTTTGGTCTCGACACTGGTATTTCGGCACAAGGAGGGAGATTGTTTGGTCGCCAGGCTTTTGTGGGATTTCAGAAGGCGGGTTTCGGCAAGCTAACCTTCGGTCGTCAATACTCGACGATGTTCGACGCCTTGGCCAGCTTCGACCCACTTGCATATGCGCCACTATATGAACCGTCGAACGTGCAACTGGGCCCAGCGACACGACAGGACAATATGATCAAGTATGCGATCGACTTCGGCCCTCTGACGGCCCAGGCTCACTGGAGCTTCGGCACCGGTTTCGGCACCCTTGGCGTGACTTCGCTGACCGCAGGAGGGGCGGGCGAAACCCCCGGCCATTTCCGTGACAACAGCGCATATGGTGCTGCGCTGACTTATCTCTCGGGTCCTTTCGGTGCAACCCTCGTCTACGATCAGTGGAATCCGGCGGACACCGTCGGCAATGCAGGAAGAGTTAAAAAGGCCGCTGTTGGCGTCAGCTATGCCGTTGGCCCGGCAAAACTCACGGGCGGTTATCGCTGGGGCAACAGCGAGAACTCTCTCGGCATAACGCTCCAGCGTGACGATTTCTACTGGATGGGCGTGAACTATCAGGTGAGCACGGCGCTTGCGCTGAGCCTCGCGTATTACTATGACAACATGAAGACACTGCGAGTCACTCCATCAGCGCCCGCAGTCAATCCGCCCGATCCGTGGCAAGTCAGTTTCATGGCCGACTACAATTTTTCGAAGCGCACGGATGTCTACCTGTCGATGGCCTATGTGAAGAATGCCGGACTGAATTTCGACTCTGCGGCGACGGGCTATGCGATTGGCTATCCACTCGCCCAGGGGAACAATAACCAGGTCGGCGTCGCCGCCGGCATTCGTCACAAGTTCTGAACTGCAATTGTCTCCATCCTGGTGAGCGTTTCATGGCTTTGCCGGGAACTCATGGCCCTGCCTCACGGCATTGGGCCTTTCTTTGGGGTGATCGTACTTTCCGTGCGAAAAATGGCGGTAATTGGGCTCGCAGCCGCCTGCAGCAAGCCTTTCCTGCGGACTGAGTCGCGCGTGATCGTAGCATTTGTTAGTACTTGATAGATCGGCACTTTCCGGGCCAAACCGCCAGAAAATGCACGGAAAGTACGATCACCCCGTGTTAGGCGCTATGGGTGTAATGGTCCGGTCATTACCGTCTTGACGCGATGCAGGGAGTTGCAGGGAGGGTCGTTAGGGAAGCTATGTCGAGTGTATGCGGTCATTCGACAGCATCTGGCACTGAGCAATCAGGCAGAGAGCTAGGTTTGCCCGTCCATGAACGTGGACACCTATGTCAGAGCACAAGTCAGAAGTATTGGACGGACTGGTTTTCGGTCGCGAGCGGGACGGACGCCACTGTAGGTATGTCGCACTGGCTGAGCGGGGCTTCTCCTCAGTTGGTGGCATTTACCTAGGCATTGTCAGTCAGTACCGACTCCACTAGAAGGGGGATGCATGACGCACTCGACGTATTGCTCGTGGTCAACCGAGTCACCGCCTGCCGCCAGCAGGGATGCGGAGGAAGAGTTTGAGATCGCGACTCGGGCCGCCAGAAACGAGCTGAAGCGGGAGAATGAACGTTCGGATTCAGAGTTCTACAAGGCACTTAGATACACTGCACCGGGGGATCTGCAAGCGATCGCGAATGCGCAGGCGATCTACGCGCAGGCTTTAGCGGTTGCGAGTGGAAACTATCACAACGCGCTCGCGAATGCTGAACGAAAGCGCCTCTGTGCCACTTCAATCAAAGAGGCAGCGCTGACCGATAGTAGGGTATCGTCTGCTACCCTGGGTCCGTTGAGTGACTTGGTAAAACGGCTCGCAATGCAGCAGGCTGCGGCATTCACCGCTCGATTCTTCCGCGTCCGTCGTACCAATACCAACGCCGCAAACGGGGCGGACGGTAAGCGGCCAGCGAACCTGTCTTGATGCTTGCCATTGCCCTTGCAGTCGTGGGTCATGGTGGCCGCGCGCCCATTCTTTAGCGGCAGCCCAGGCTGTCTGCGATCCAGCGCTTGCACCTGCCTCTTCTCGTCGCAGCACAGCGCCAGCGCATGCTCGGGGTGGCCACATGTACCGGCCCACGATATCCTCAAGCTCTCGACGAACTTCCGATCGCGTGAGACCTTGTACTCCCGCCGCCGACGACGCAGTCCCTCAACTGTCAACAACCGTTCCATCGTCCTTAAGACCGGGCGCAGGCCTGCACGCTGCTCGTCTACGTCGACGATGCCACGAGTCGCATCATGGATCTGCGCTTTACCCACTCGGAATCGACCTTCACGTACTTCGCCGCAACACGGGCCTACCTGGAGCGCCATGGCAGGCCGGTGGCGTTCTACAGCGACAAGGCCAGCGTGTTCTGGGTCAACAAGCCGAGTGCGACCTGTGGTGACGGCCACACCCAGTTTGCCCGGGCCCTGTTCGAACTGAACATCGAGGGGATCTGTGCCAACAGCAGCCAGGCCAAAGGACGTGTCGAGCGCACGCATTTGACGCTGCAGGACCGGCTCGTGAAGGAACTGCGTCTGCGCGGCATCAGTACGATGGAGGCAGCCAACACATTCATGCCGGAATTCATCGCCGACTACAACGCCCGCTTTGCCAAGGTGCCGCGCAACAGCCACGACGTTCATCGGCCGCTGCACCCGGATGAGAACCTGGACCTGATCTTCACCTGGCGCGAACCGCGCTGCGTGTCCAAGAGCCTGACGATCCAGTACGACAAGATGCTCTACTTGCTTGCCGACACGCCGGAGCATCGCAAGCTGGCGGGCCGTTACATCGACGCTTATCACTACCCGGATGGACGAATCGAGCCGCGGGCGAACGGCACTGCCCTTCCCTACGCTATCTACGACCGATTGTCGGAAGTCGATCAAGGTGCGATCGTCGACAACAAGCGGCTCGGACACGTCCTGCAGATGGCGCAATACGTTTAGGAGAAGCGTGACAGCCGTCGCTCTCAGGCTGTGCCAAGCACCGATGGGACACCGCGCAAACGCGGACGGCCACCCGGCAAGAAGGCGCAACGATCGCTGGATCAGAATGACATGTTGGAAGCGCTGCTGCGCTTGCAGAAGCAGTCATGCCCGCTCAATGGACCGAGAACTAACGGTCGTGGGAGAGGAGCGCTCCGATGCCGAATATTCGCTGACCGGGAGTTCCCTGAAGAGTTGCTGGTCACTAGTCGCTTCTCTGCTTTTTCATTCCAAACGCTGAACCGAGCACGGTACCAATGGCGAAGAGCCCAATGGCAGGCAGGGTAAGCATAAGCAACAGGCCAAAGATCCACGTTAGCGCTTCCCACCTATTCAGGCCGGAGAGCACTAAGCCAAGTACTAGAACCGCGATCGCTCCCATCCCTATCCACCTAGATATGTCTTTCCTTTCTCTTGGACGTTTGCTTCGAAGAAAGCCATAGATAACACCAAGAGCAACCATCAGCAGAATAGCTATGTCGGAAGAAGCCAGGGTCTACTCTCCTCTATTGCTGCAAGCGTTCTTACTTGGGTAACCAGATGTTTGTGTTGAGCATGGCAGCGTACAACTTGGTGCGCATGCGCTCGCTGGGACAAATCCGTCCGCAGTTCCAGTAATCACGGTAATGAGGCCAGAAACGGGCGCCAAATGTTCGAAAAGTCGATGAAGGGACGCGCAGCTTCCGGATTGTGAAAAATAGCGAACACATCAGCCTTACGGAGGGAAGCCTCGCCGCTTGTGCGGTAAGTACTTCAGCAACCTGCTAGGCCCAATTCCGATTTAACCCGATCACGTTGCTTCATCGCTCAACGCGCTTCGTATTTGCGCTGTGCCGGAAGAGGGTCTGGCACATCCTCCGATTCGTGGCTGGCCAGCCTGAGTGTCGAGAAACTATGAAGGTGACCTTTGTAGTATTCCTTCGTATCGGCTACATTGAGGAGATGAACACCACCGAGAAACACAGTGATACGGATGCCGCACGCGCCTCGGTGCTTGCTGCGGACCTTCGTATCCTGATCGGCCAGCTGAAGCGGCGCCTGCGCGAAGAAGTGCATCCGGGAGCGCTGACCTGGTCCCAGATGGCGGTACTTGGCCGCCTGGAGCGCGATGGCCCTGCCACAGTGACAACCCTTGCGCGGGCCGATGGTATGCGGCCGCAGTCGATGGGCGCCACGATCGCCGTGCTGGAGGCCTCGGGGCTTGTGACCGGCACGCCGGATCCGTCCGACGGACGGCAGAACATTTTGTCGATCACGCCTGCCTGCCGGGAAATGATCCTTGCCACGCGTGCGGCCCGGGAAGACTGGCTATACCGTGCCATTCGAACGAGACTCGCGCCAGCCGAGCAAGACGACCTTGCGGCCGGCATCGCGTTGCTCAAACGGCTGGTCGATGCGTAACCGGCCCCTCCCCGCGCCCCACTCCGGGCTCCCCGCAGTCCCTATCCACCAAATATCCACCAAGCGAAAACGCCATGGCCGCCACCATCCTCGATCGAAAGACCGCCCTCGTCGCCATCGATCTGCAACAGGGAATCGTCTCCCTCCCTGTCGCGCACCCGGTCGACGTAGTCGTGAGGCATGCCGCGGCGCTGGCTGCCGCATTCCGCAGCCATGGCTTGCCAGTAGTGCTGGTCAACGTTGCCGGGGGCGCGCCGGGCCGGGCGGAACAGGGGCGCAGACTTGGCGATCTTCCTGCAGGATGGACCGATCTGGTGCCCGAGCTGAACCGGCCGCCGGATGACCACACGGTCACCAAGCGGACCTTGGGGGGCGTTCACGAATACGGACCTCGAGGCGTATCTCAGGAAGTAGGCCGTCACGCAGGTTGTGATTGCCGGTATACGGGACATCGCAGCGGTGCACATCGAGCCGGTTCCAGCCATGCTCTCGTGACACTTGTTGTAGAAGACGAGGCGCGCCCGCAGGTCCATTTGACCAGCAGGCACCAAGTGTCCCTGACTGTCGCAGTACGGGGCCGCAGGTGCTACCATCACGACCAGCGGTAGCGCCGGAGAGTCTCCGCCTGGCGCCAGTCGGCGCACAGACCCAGCTTTTGCGCAGCTTTCCCGCGCAATTCGCACAGTGTGGCGATCAACGCGTCGTTTGCATTGATTGTTTCGGGCAACTCGCTCCCGCTGCAGCCCACATCCGCGGCTCTGACGAACACACAGGGATTCGCCACATCGCCCAAAGTTGCCTCGATCGACCGGCCATCTTCCATTGCGATACGGTCGACTGGTCGGCCGGTGGGCAGCACGTGACCGGTCTTAGCGCCAGTCGTGGCGCGGTAATCCATGAAAATCTCCGCGCCTGCGCCTGGTACTCGCGCTGAATCCCTGACGGCGGCAGGTCCTCGGCGCGGAAGTACAGCCCCTTGCTAGTGCCGCCGCGCATCAGTGTGCATTCGATTGCGACTTGCTCGTCGTCATTCTGCTCGGGTGACGTTTGTCTCCTTTGTTGTGTGCCGTCGCAGCGGGCGGCGACCGCCGGCCGCGCCGCAAGGTGATTCAATCTGGGGCGACCGGATCCCAGATCCAAGGTCGCGCGAGGCGGTCTCTAGCCTGCCACGCGGCAATGCCGTCGCGCCTGCGCAGCGTGTAGCTGAGGTCATCGAGTCCCTCTAGAAGTGCGGCGCGCTTGAGGGCATCCAGCGTGAAGGACAAGACGGTGCCCGCTGGGAATGCGATCTGCAGGGTGCGCAGATCTACTTTCACCGGCGCACCAAGTGCTGCTTCGCGCGCCAGCGCCTCCAGCGAATCGCGCTGCAGGGTGACTGGAAGCAGTCCATTCTGGAAACAGTTGGCGTGGAAGATATCGCCGAAGCTTTCGGCGACCACGCAGCGCACGCCGCTGTCGGCAAGTGCCCACACGGCGCCCTCCCGGGAGGAGCCGCAGCCAAAGTTTCGGCCTGCCAACAGAATGGGGGCGCGTCTAAATGGCGGCCGATTGAGCACGCAATCTGGGGCTTCCGTGCCATCTGACCGTATTCGCAGCGCCTCCATGGCGCAGGGACCGAGCTCGCCCCTTGTGGCTGTCGAAAGGTGCTCGATGCGGATAATGGTGTCGGTGTCGACATTGTCAAGCATCAGTGGGACTGCGGGACCCCGTACAGTAGTGAATGGCTCCATCTGTTAGATCTCCATAGACTAGAGTTGGCGAGGATCGGCGATCTCGCCGGCCAGAGCGCTGGCGACAGCTGTCGCCGGGCTCGCCAGGTGGGTGCGCACCCCCGGACCCTGACGGCCGACGAAGTTGCGGTTGGAGGTGGACACGACGCGCTGACCCGGCGCAGCGGTCTCACCGTTGGCCGCCACGCACATGCTGCAACCCGGTTCGCGCCATTCGAAGCCGGCGGTGCGGAACGCTTCGTCGAGCCCCTCGGCCCGTGCCGCGCGACTGACATCCTCCGAACCGGGAACGACCCAGGCCTCGACGTGGGGCGCCACGTGTGCGCGGCCCAGCAGCACCGCGGCGGTGCGTAAGTCTTCCAGACGCGAATTGGCGCAGGAGCCAATGAAGACACGATCGATGCGCTGGCCTGCTAGTCGCGCGCCCGCTTCCAGCCCCATATAGGCGCGGGCATCGCGCCATGCTTCGCGCCGGGACGGGTCTGCCTCCTCGTCGTCAAATGGCACGATGCTGTCAACAGCAGTCTCCTGCTCGGGGCTTGTGCCCCAGGTCACCTGGGGAGCCAGCCCGGCAACATCAATAACCTCTTCGTGGTCGAAGCTTGCACCTGAATCCGTGCGCAGCGTGCGCCAGTGCGCTACGGCTTGGTCGAAGATGGCCGCTGCGGGCGAGAAGCGGCGGCCGGCAAGATACGTGAATACCTTCTCGTCTGGTGCCACCAAGCCAAAGCGAGCTCCCATCTCGATGGAGAGATTGCAGAGCGTCATGCGAGCTTCAACCGACAGTGCTTCGACCACCGGGCCGGCATATTCGGCAGCGTAGCCAGTGCCGGCAGCAGCCCCGAGCTTGCCAATTGCTTGCAGGATCATATCCTTGGCGGTCACATGCGGCGGCAGGCAACCGTCGAAACGGATACGCAGGTTGCGCGGCTTGCGCTGCATCAGCACCTGAGTAGCCAGCGCATGGGTGAGCTCAGACGAGCCCACGCCGAAGGCTATCGCGCCAAGTGCGCCGTTGGTGCACGTATGACTGTCTCCGCAGATCACCGTAGCGCCCGGCTGCACAATTCCTAGTTCCGGCCCCATCACGTGCACGATGCCTTGGCCGCTGACGCCAAGGGGGAAGAAGCGGATGCCATGCCTGCGAGCGCCGTCCTCCAGGCGACCGCACAAGGGCGTGGTTTCACTGCTGCGGCCAGGTGCGCTTGACACAGTGTGATCGGGAGTGGCGAAGCTTAGTTGCGGCTGTGCCGCTAGCAAGCTACGTGTCTCCATTTCCTGAAGGCTGCGCGAGCCAGACATATCGTGCAGCAACTGACGATCGATGTGCAGCAGCGCCCAGCCTTCGTCAAGTTCCTCAACTACGTGAGCCCGCCAGATCTTGTCGAACAAAGTGGTCGGTTGGGCGGGAGAATAGGTTGAAGCGTCCTTCATTGCCTCTCCTCGTCGGCAGGGTCGCGGAACTTTGTGCGCAGCGCATTCCATTCGTCAGCCCCAAAGCGGCGAAAGCGCTCCGCCACTGGCATGACGTTAGCCGATACAGGTGGCTTACGCGTTTCGCGCAGGCCACGCAGGGTCTGGTCGCAGGACTCCATCACAGCGCCAATCAACAAGCTGGGCAGGATCGCCAGACGGTAGCCCAGTTCCTCTGCGACATCGAGAGACAGATCGGGTGTCTTGCCACCGCGTACGATATTGAGCAGGCAAGGGCCTTCGACACGACGCGGGATTAACGCCAGCTCCTCCATGCTTTGAGCCGCCTCGACAAACGCCATGTCGGCACCAGCGCGCAGCGCGGCGTTTGCTCGGTCTATGGCTTCGTCGAAGCCCACGACCGCGCGCGCATCTGTGCGCGCGATGATCACGAAGTCAGGATCGGTGCGTGCTGATACTGCAGCCCGTATCTTCGCCACGAACTCCTCGCGAGAAACAATCTCCTTGCCGTCTAGGTGGCCACAGCGCTTGGGTGCTACCTGATCCTCAATGTGGAAACCGGCTACGCCCGATCGTTCGTAGTCGCGAATAGTCCGCGTAACGTTTAATTCGTTGCCGTAGCCAGTGTCGGCATCGGCAATCACAGGAATAGACACTGCTTGGGCCACCACTCCCGCAGCTTGTGCCATCTCAGTCTGAGTCAGCAAACCGAAGTCTGGGAAACCGCGGGAAGCCGAGACGCCGGCGCCGGTCATGTAGACCGCATTGAAGCCTGCTTGTTCGATCATGCGAGCCGTAATGCCGTCATACCCGCCGGGTGCTGCAAGCAACGCATCGCAAGCAAGTAACGCTCGGAGTTGCTTGCGAGCGGAAAGAGATGAAGTCATATGAGGGTTTCCAGGGTTGATGGCAGGAGCTTTGTGATCTCGAAGGCCCGGAACGACGCGCGGCTCGTCCCTATCACTCAGTGGTTCTAAATATATAACGTCCTATAAGTATAATGATGTGAGGGTGGTACTATTTTTCTTTTTCGCTGGAAGGTACGAATGAATCTTGAGGCCGGAAGTGGCGCATCCCGTGGAGCAGGCTTGCCGTTGCATCAGCAACTGTTCGTGGTGTTGCGCGAGCAGATCATGCGCGGCCTGTACCCCCCGGGCGCCACCATCCCGAACGAAGCACGCCTAGGTGACCTGTTTAAGGTTTCCCGCATCACGGTGCGCCGTGCGGTTGCCGACTTGGAAGCAGAGGGACTAGTAGAAAAAAAGCAGGGACTGGGCACTTTTGTCCGCCAAGACCTGCCCCCCCAGCGGCCGGCAGCGACACTGGGCTTTGTAGACTCGCTGCGCAAGCAGGCGCAGGCCACGCAGGTGACCGTGCTGAACCTCCATGCGAGGGCCGAACCGCCCCCCGTGGTCGCGTTGCAACTGCAACTAGAGCCAGGCGAGCGCGCGGTACACGCTGAGCGGCTGCGCTCGACTGAAGGGCATCCGGCGATGATCACCGACGCATGGGTGCCGGAACGGCTCGGCAAGGGGATCACCCGAGCCAAGCTTCAAAAGAAGGCCCTCTATGAGATCCTGATGTCCCAAGGCGTCCGCTTCGGGAGGGTGGTGCAGGAGATCACCGCGGTGCCCGCCGATCCCCACTACGCTCGACTCCTGAACGTTGAGGTAGGCTCGCCTTTGCTGCGCATGACGCGGCTGCTATACGACGTCGATCGTCAGCCTGTGCAGCATCTAACCATTCATTTGTCGCCCGAGCGCAGCCGCGTCCTTATGGACGTGCCAATCGAAAGCGTGAACACACTTGGTGCTGGGCAAATAGCCCACGACGCTCCGATGCCACCCGTGTGAGCCGTGCAATTCCCCCTCGGCGGCAGCGCCAGCAGGGGCGACGGTGCCTTCAGCTCATGGGCTCAGAACGTAACTTCTCAATAAAGCGGGGCAAACGGCACCACGCGGCTCAGGTGGAGAGAGCGATGCGCTGTTCGAGGATGTGGGGAAGGAGGCGAACGTGATTGGTGTGTGAGATGCGGTCGACCAAGTAGTCTCAGAACGAGATTCGCAGCTTTCGACAGGTCTTCTTCAAGCTCGAGAAGGTGTCACGGCATTGACGACCGAGTTCGCTGCGCGTGCCGCCACTGATCTTCTGCTTTTTGACGTGGTCGCGAATATCGCGTTCACTGCCGTTGGTATGCAGTGGGATCTCGGGGCGTTCAAGCACCAAGAGCAGCTCGGATTTGTTCTTGTGAATGCGTCTGAGCAAACGGTCCAGCGTCGCGTTGGGCTTACCCGAGGGGCAAATGATGTTGTAGAAGGGCATTACCGTCTCCGATGTCGTCATTGGTATCCAGATTCTCGGTCCAGGTCACCATCACGGCAATCGCCGACGATTCAATGGATTGTTTTATGGAAGTAAGTCAGTATGACTCCCGTCGCAGCGAGGCTGGCCGCCGCGGGGAAGTAAGCGCGGGTTAGCATTGCTGCCAGAGCCGCATTGAGTGTGGCAAAGCCGCCACTCAACGGTTCGTTTCCAACGCGGAGGCCAGCATGGAAGACGATAGCACGCTGTATGTGGGACTGGACGTTCACAAGGACTCGATCACGGTTGCGTACGCGATCGGCATGGGCGACGTGGAACTCCTGGGCAAGATCGGCACGACACAAATGGAATTGGACCGGCTCTGCAAGCGTCTGCAGGCGAAATCGAGGCGCATCTGCGTGGTCTACGAAGCTGGTCCCTGCGGCCGCGGTCTCCACCGACGATTGGTTGAAAAGGGATTCGACTGCATGGTGTGCGCACCGTCATTGATCCCGCGTAAGCCGGGCGATCGCGTCAAGACCGACCGGCGTGACGCGATCAAATTGGTGCGTTCGCTGCGGGCGGGCGATCTCTCCGCTGTGCACGTACCCGCCATAGAGGACGAAGCGTTTCGAGACCTGGCCCGCGCCTGGTCATCGGCCAGGGAGGACCTGAAGCAAGCGCGGTGCCGATTGAAATCGTTCCTGCTCATGCACGGCGTGCACTACCTCGGTCGTCCAGACTGGGGCCCGACACACCGACGCTGGTTGAGCACGTTCACATTCGACAGCGGCTGGCAGCAGCTGGCGTTCAACGAGCACCGCCGCACGATCGAGGAACGGATTGCGCAATGCGAACGGCCGGAAGTGGCACTGCGTGAAGCCGTCGTCGACTGGCGATTCTATCCCGCTGTGCTGGCCTTGCAAGCAATGCGCGGCATCCAGTTCACCTCGGCGGTCGGACTGGTGTCCGAACTCGGCGATCTGTCGCGTTTCGAACGCCCGCGACAGCTGATGGCGTGGCTCGGCGTGACACCGTCGGAACACTCATCTGGTGGCAAACGACGGCAAGGCTGCATTACGAAGACGGGCAACAGCTATGCAAGAAAACTACTGGTCGAGTCGGCATGGAGCTACCGGGACCCGGCACGCGTATGCGTCGATATCCAGCGCCGACATGAAGGCATACCCAAACCTATTATCGATCGGGCATGGGACGCGCAGTTGCGGTTGTGCCGCCGATACCGCAAGCTCGTAGCCAGAGGGAAGAGCGCGCACGTTGCAATCGTCGCTGTGGCTCGCCAAGGAGACACTGATCCCGCATTGAGTCGCGCTTCTCGATTCAACACCCCGACTATCTGTCAGATCGAGTCCCAGCTAATACACATTAGCCGACCTGCGTAGTAAGAAAGCGGCAGGCTCATGAGACGGAATGAAATGAACGTCCCCCACCCATCGCCGGTGAGGAATGCAGGAGGTGGCTCCTCACGGGCCGACGGCATCAGAGTGCCCAAGATGGGAGATCATGACAATTTCCCAAGGCAAACCGGAGCATCCAAAATGAACTATGCGACAGTCGGCGTGGATATTGCCAAGAGCGTGATGCAGTTGCACTGGGTCGATCCGGACACCGGCGAGATCGTCAACAAGGCGATCAAGCGGGCGGCGTTTCTTGAGCACTTTGCGAATCGCGCTCCATGCCTGGTCGGCATGGAAGCATGCGGTGGTGCGCAGCATTGGGCCCGACGACTGATCGCGATGGGGCATCAGGTAAAGCTGATACCCGCGAAGTTCGCCAAGGCGTTCAACATCCGCAACAAAAATGACGCGGCCGATGCTCGCGCGATCTGGATAGCCACGCAGATGCCCAGCAAGGCGGTCGCGGTGAAGACGGAGGCCCAGCAAGCCGTATTGGCACTGCACCGGATGCGGCAACAGAAGCTCAAGTTTCGTACGATGCAAATGAACAGCCTGCGCGGCCTGCTGACCGGATACGGCGAAGTGATGGGAAAGACTCGAGCGGCGCTCGACAAGGCAATCCCGGGCGTGCTGGAGAGGCTCGCCGGTCGGCTGCCCACAATGCCGATCGATTCACTGCGCGAACAGTGGAATGATCTCGAGAATCTCGACAAACAGATCGCCGACATCGAGAGACGCTTGCAGACATGGCTGAAAGATGACAAGGCCTGCAAAGCCATAGCTGCTATACCAGGTGTAGGTCTTCTGACAGCGACCGCGGCTGTCGCAACGATGGGCGATCCGAAGTCATTCGCGTCCGGCCGAGAATTCGCGGCGTGGCTTGGCCTGGTGCCGAAACAGGTGGGTACGGGCGGGAAGGTTGTTTTGTTGGGAATCAGCAAGCGAGGGGATACGTATTTGCGAACGTTACTGATTCACGGGGCGCGCAGCGTTCTATCGCATGCGAAGGATCCCGGCCCATGGGTCGCTCAGATCCTTAAACGGCGGCCCTCCAATGTAGCCATCGTAGCAATAGCCAACAAAATGGCGCGCACAATCTGGGCGGTTCTCGCTCACGGTAATCCGTATGAGAATGGTTACGTGAGCGTAAGGCCGGCATGATCATTTTCTGCTGAGCAGAGGAATAACTTTTTCCAGGAGTGAGACGTCGAAAGTTTGCGGTGGCAATCGTGTGTGATGACAAGACAGGTCGGACCGGGACTCGCCAAGCCTGGATTACAGAGAGAGCTTTCAGCTCGTCGGCGGAATGAGGCGCGAGTCAGCGGATTTCATCGGGGCCCGCAGCGAAATAGGCTGCAAAAAGGCCGAATGTAGAGCTGCAACCATCCTGTCAGTCAGAACAAACGAAGACCTTCGCAAACGGGGGACGTTCATGTAGACCTCTGTAATGCGGCAACCAACCCGCGAATATCAGCGTGATCCACCGTCGAGTGTTACTGCTACGCCGCCCTCAGGAAGTTCGATAGCAACCATGAACATAACGATCAAAACCGATTCCAATTGACACCGGGAGTCATATCAACGTGGGATGTCTATGCTGGCCGCGCGGCATTTCAAATGCTCTTCGAGCATGCTTGATACATGGCAAACGACAGCCTTGCTACGCCCACGGTCGGAGACCACAACTTCATAGGAATCTGTCGAAAGCTCTATGCGCTGGTCCGGCAGCAAAATTCTGAATCACGACCTGGACGCGAAAGCCGAGCCCCGTCTCGCTTGAGTTATGTGACTAGCTTCTTGATGGCCTCCGGGGTATGACTTCGCCGCCTGCCTGCGCCACCGCAACGGCGATCGTTTCCTGGTGGACATCCAAGCCCACGTACTTGCTAAACTTGTCCATGACCTGCCCCCTCAATTGTGGCTCTGGGCCTTGGTTTAACCCACCTCAAGCCTAATCCACGCCGCTTGAGGTGCGGCAGGTCAATACATTCTGTCTAGACGCCGTGCAGGCCACGGATGCCCGCGAACACCAGGTCGAGCGCCTGGCTGGTAAGCTGCTCACGGCTCACCTTTGGGGCGCCTAAGGGATTGATCCTGTTCTCGATGATCAGCGTCGCCACGCCGTGCATGCACATCCACCCAATGCGCGCCACCTCATGCGCCTTGGCCTCGTCAGCCTTGCCCCGAGCGGCCAGGTAGCCCGCGGCGGCGTTGGCCACCATGTGATAAGACTGGCTGGCCGCTTCATTGAGTTCCGCGTGCGTTTCAGGCGAACGGAACTGCGGGGCGAACATCAGGTGGAACAGCGTGGGATGAAGCGTTGCGAAGGCCACGTAGGCCGACAGCAGTTCTCGCAGGCGCTGCTCGGCCGACATGTTGGGACGCAATCGCGAGAGGCGGTACTCCCCGAGGTCGCGGAAGCCGCTGGCCGCGATRGCCGCAAGCAGCCCTTCCTTGTTGTTGAAGTGGTGCTTGGGTGCCACCTGGGACACGCCCACCTCGCTGGCAATGCGCCGCAAGCTCAGTTCGGCCAGGCCGACCTTGCTCAGTAGCTCCTTGCCGCAACGCACCAGGTCTTCGCGCAGGTTGCCGTGGTGGTAGGGGCGTGGCGCTGGTAAATCGCACTCCTTGCTGGCTCTGGCGGCTCTGGCGGCTTTGGCGGCCCCGGGAACGCGCTTCACCTTTACGGGGAGGGCCGTAGCGGCCGCCTTCTTCTCTGCCTTGCGCGCCGCGCCGGTTATCGCGGCCCGATCGGCAGCCTTCGTTCGGGTTTTCTCATTTTCCATGGCTGCAATCTTAACAGTCCATCAGACTACGCTGAATTGCCGATTGCCCTCATGAATTAACATCGTTAACATAGAAGCCGTCTGCTGCAATCCCTTAGGAAAGATCCGCATGCCCTCCTACGAAGCCCCGTTGGCTGAATTCCGCTTCCTGCTGCAGGAGGTTCTGGCCTATGAAGAACGCGTCGCCTCGCTGCCTGGCTGCGAGGAGGCGACCATGGACCTCGTTATGCCTGTGCTGGAAAGCGCCGGCGTGTTCGCGCGCGAGGTGCTGCTGCCGATCAACAATAGCGGCGACGACGAAGGCTGCACGCGCCAGGACGACACGGTGCGAACGCCGCGCGGCTATGCGCAGGCGTACCAGGCCTACCGCGATGCCGGCTGGCCCTCCCTGGCGGGGGATCCGGCCTACGGCGGGCAGGGTCTGCCAATCACCCTGTCGACCCTGGTGCGTGAAATCATCGGCGCGGGCTCGATGGCTTTCGGCATGTACGGCGGCCTGTCGCAGGGCGCCTACCGTGCGCTGCTGGCACACGGCTCGGACGCCTTGCGCAAGCAGCTGTTGCCGTTGCTGGTAGACGGCCGCTGGACCGGCACCATGTGCCTCACCGAGGCCGATGGCGGCTCGGATCTCGCGCGGCTACGCACGCGTGCCACGCCGGCCGCAGACGGCACCTACCGGATCAACGGCAGCAAGATCTTCATCTCGGGCGGCGATCACGACCTGGCGGAGAACATTCTGCATCTGGTGCTCGCGCGCCTGCCCGACGCACCCGCGGGCACCCGGGGGATAAGCCTCTTCCTGGTACCCAAGAAGCTGCCGCGAAGCGACGGTACCGCCTTGCCGGCGCATGGCGACAACGGCGTCTCCTGCACGTCCATCGAGCACAAGATGGGCATCCGTGCGTCCGCCACAGCCGCGCTCGCCTTCGACGATGCGCTGGGCTGGCTGGTGGGCGAGCCGAACGGCGGCCTGAAGGCGATGTTCACGATGATGAATTCGTCCCGCATCGGCGTGGCCGTGCAGAGCATCGGCGTCGCCGAACTCTCACTGCAGAATGCGCGCCTCTACGCGCTGGAGCGCCGCCAGGGCCGGGCACCGGGCGGCGTGCGCACGGCGGGCGAAGGCGCCGACCCCATCGTGCAACACCCCGACGTGCGCAAGAACCTGTTGACGATGAAGGCCCTCACCGAAGGCGCGCGTGCCCTGTACACGAACGCGGCGATCGGGCTGGACATTCGCAGCCGCCATCCCGATCCGCAAGTGCGGGCACGTGCGGAGAACCGCCTCGCGCTGCTCACGCCGGTGATCAAAAGCTTTCTCAGCGATAGCGCGGTGGAGGTGACCCGTCTCGGTATGACGATCTTCGGCGGGCATGGCTACATCCACGAAAACGGGATGGAGCAACTGTTGCGCGACGCGCAGATCGTGCCTCTCTACGAAGGAACCAACGCGATCCAGGCACTGGATCTGGTGCACCGCAAGCTGTCCCTCGAGGAAGGCAAGGTGGTCGCAGACTGGCTGGAAGAAGCCATTGCGCTGGTGAGCCAACATGAGAAGCAGGCCGAGTTGCGATCGCTCTGCGAGGCCTTGGCCATCTCGGCGCGCCACCTGGAGGATTCGACCGTGCTGATGCAGCGGCGCAGCCGCGAGGACGCCGTAGCCGCCGCTGCGGCCGCGAGCGACTACCTCCGCCTGTTTGGCCTGGTGGCACTCGGCGTTGCCTGGTTGCAGATGGGTGCCGCCGCCCTCGCTGCCAAGGGCGACGAATCCCCTGCCTTCTATGCCGGCAAGATCAAGACAGCGCAATTCTATGGTGAATACCTGCTTGCGCAGACCGGCTCGCTGCGCCTGGGCATCCACGCGAATGCCTCGGTGCTGATGGGCCACACCACCGAGGAATTGTGAGGACCGGAAGCTCCGGCCAGCCGCTTGCCTGAGGTCTCGAAGCTGAGAGACCGGCGGCCCGCGCCGTCGGTCTTCCTGGCCTGCCTGAGTCGATGGATCTCAGTAGATCTCGAACAGGCCTGCAGCACCCATGCCGCCGGCGATGCACATCGTCACGACGGCATACTTCACGCCGCGGCGCTTGCCCTCGATCAGGACATGGCCCGCCAGGCGAGCGCCCGTCATGCCAAAAGGATGGCCAATCGAAATCGCGCCACCGTTGACATTCAGGATTTCGTCGGGAATACCCAATCTGTCACGGCAGTAGATGGACTGCGAAGCAAAGGCTTCATTGAGCTCCCACAGGCCGATGTCCTGCACCTTGAGGCCGTGCCGCGCCAGCAGCTTGGGCACCGCGTAGACCGGGCCTATGCCCATCTCGTCAGGCTCCAGGCCCGCCACCGCCATGCCGCGGAAGGCGCCCAGCGGGGTGATGCCAGCGCGCGCAGCCTCGCCCGCCTCCATCATCACGCAGGCCGAGGCACCGTCGGATAGCTGCGATGCATTGCCGGCGGTGATGAAGTGCTCCTTGCCGCGCACCGGTTCGAGCTTGGCCAAGCCTTCGTAAGCGGTACCGGGGCGGTTGCAATTGTCGGCTTCCACCGTCACTTCACGGCGAGTCACGGCGCCGGTCGCCTTGTCGGTGACGGACATGACGGTTGTGCACGGCACGATTTCCGCCTTGTAGCGGCCTTCGGCCTGCGCTGCAGCAGTCCGCCGCTGGCTTTCCAGCGAGAAGCGGTCCTGCGCCTCCCGGCTGATGCCATAGCGTTTCGCGACGATGTCGGCGGTCTCGATCATCGACATGTAGAGATCGGGCTTGTACTCGGAGATCCAGCCGTCTATGCCATTCTCGCCATCCTCGCGGGTGCGGATGCGTGAGATGCTTTCCACGCCGCCGGCGATCATGGCTGGCACACCCTCGCTGACGATGCGGCCCGCCGCGATGCTGATCGCATTCAAGCCCGAAGCGCAGAACCGGCTGATGGTAGTACCGGCGATGCCGATCGGCAGGCCTGCGCGAACCACGGTCTGGCGCGCCACATTACGGCCCGTGGTGCCCTCAGGATAGCCGCAGCCCATGACCAGGTCCTCGATCATTGCCGGATCGATGCCGGCGCGATCCACCGCCGCGCGCACGGCGAAGGCGGCCAGCGTCGGGCCATCGGTGATGTTGAACTCGCCTCGGTGCGATTTGGCAAGGGGCGTACGTGCAGTGGAGACGAAGACGGCTTCTCGGGTCATTTCAGTTTTTCCTTTCCGGCAGGAGGTTGAATGCCGATGTTAACGCTAGTAACATAACTTCCGCAAGTTACGAAAGATGGCCTGCGAACCGAGGTATCCCTCAAGCCTCAAAGGCCAGGGCGCAGACAGCACGGTCTATCGAGCACTAGCGTAAATCCTTATTTTTCTATAAATTAACACCGTTAATATATAGTACGACATGGTCACCGGACCAGCATGAAGGAACTTCGAATGGAACAGTCAGTGTCGGAACTGTCGAGGGCTGAGATCTACAAGCTCATGAACTGCATGATCGTGCCCCGACCCATTGCATGGGTTACGACGATTTCGGACGAGGGTCTTGTCAACCTCGCTCCCTTCAGCACCTTCAACATCATTTGCTACAACCCGCCGCTGCTGGGCATCAACATGGCCTTCAACGTGGACGGGTCACGCAAGGACTCCGCGCGCAACGCCATCGCCAACCGCGAACTGGTGGTACACATCGCCGACGAAACCCAGGTCGATGCGCTGCACGCCAGCGCTTTCCCGCATCCGCCGCACATCAGCGAGGCCGACCTGCTCGGCCTGCCCCTGCTGCCCAGCGTGGACATCTCGGTGCCGCGGCTGCGCGATGCACCGCTGGCCCTGGAGTGCAGGTTGTCGCAGACCATCCAGTTCGGCCCCACCTCGGACTTCATCGTGGCCGAATTGGTCCGCATCCATTCGCGCGACGGGCTGATTAACGAAAACAAAATCGACAGCAAGGTGTTGCGTCCCTTGTCCCGGCTGGCCGGCCCGGTCTACGGCGCCATTGGCCCTGTGATCGTCAAGGCCCCCGCCGGCTGAGGCCGCGCAGGCAGCAATGACGCGACATGGCCGCAATGGGGGTGCAGCCGTTTGACGAAATCAAGTCAGATGGCATCGCACCCGTCCGTCGGTCATTGAACCCCTTGCAGCCGCGCAGCGCTCATGGCTTGCTCGCGAACACGGGCTTGCGCTTTTCCGCGAAGGCCAAACGGGCCTCGGCGTGGTCTGCGCTGCGGATGCAGGTGCGCTGGTACTCAACCTCGCGCTGCATCTGCACGCCGATATCGTTCTGGAAGGCCTGGCGCAACAGCTGCTTGATGAGCGTGTGGCTGAGCTGCGCGCCGCCCGCGAACTTCTCTGCCACGGCCTTGACCTCGGTGGACAGCGCATCGTCGCTGACGCACTTCCAGACCAGCCCCCATTCGGCCGCGGTCTTCGCAGGCAGCCGCTCGCCCAGCAGCATGAGCCCCGCCGCCCGCGACTTGCCAACCATGTGCGGCAGGAACCAGCTCGAGCCCAGGTCAGGCACGAGACCGATGTTGGCGAAGGGCTGCAGGAAGTAGGAGGACTCAGCCGCGATGACGATGTCACAGGTCAGCGCCAGGCTCATGCCGGCACCGGCCGCGGGGCCATTTACAGCGGCGATGGTGGGAATGCCGAGCGACGCGAGCAACTGGTAGGGAGGGATGAAATAGTCGCGCAGGAACTCGTCAGGGTCGCCCGGGTTGAGGCCGACGCGCTCGGCTGTCAGGTCGACACCCGTGCAGAAGCCGCGCCCCGCGCCGGTGAGAACGAGGCAGCGGACATCGGGCGAGCCCGCTACCAGCTTGAGCGCCGCGCGCAGTTCGACCAGCATTTGCATCGAGAGCGCGTTGAGCGCGGCCGGCCGGTTGAGGGTCAGTGCGGCGATGCCGTCGGCGACAGTGAGGGAAAGGGTGTCGTAGTTCATGCGCTTGCTTGCTCCATTGGCGATAGGCCGTGTGTATCCGCCGCGCCCAGGCGCAGCGGCGCGCCGGTCAGGCTCTGGAGCCGCTCGAAGCTGACGCCCCGCGCGAGTTCGCGCACCGTCAGTCCGTGCGGGCCGACGTCAATCACCGCGAGCTCGGTGTAGATGCGCTTGACTACGCCCGCCGCGGTGAGCGGATAGCTGCAGCGCGGCACGATGCGCGGCTTGCCGTCCTTGGTGCAATGTTCCATCAGCACCCATACAGCGCTCGCGCCGGCGGCCAGGTCCATCGCCCCGCCGACTGCCGGCAGCTTGGTGTCGTTGCCGGTCGACCAGTTGGCGAGGTCGCCGTTGGCGGCGACTTCGAACGCCCCAAGCAATGCGTAGTCGATATGGCCCCCGCGGATCATCATGAACGAGTCGTTGTGATGAAATATCGACGCGCCCGGCAGCAGCGTGACGGGCAACTTGCCGGCGTTGATCAGATCCGGGTCTTCCTGTCCGGGTGCTGGTGCGGGGCCCACTCCCAGCAGGCCGTTCTCGCTGTGAAAGATGATCTCGCGCCCGGCCGGGATGTGGTCGGCCACCATGGTGGGCAGGCCGATCCCGAGATTCACGCATGCGCCTTCGGGAAGGTCGGCGGCGACCCGCTTCGCGATTTGCTGACGAAGGTCCGAGCTCATGCTTGGCTCCATACGCGGCTGACGAAAATGCCCGGCGTGACGACCTCTTCGGGCCCGATCTCCCCGAGCGCGACTACCTCACGCACCTGCGCGATGGTCAGCGGCGCAGCGGGCGCCATCACCGGCGCGAAGTTGCGCGCCGACAGGCGATAGGTCAGGTTGCCCCAGCGGTCCGCGCGATCGGCCCGGATCAGGGCCACGTCACACTTGAAGGGCTCTTCATAGACATGGGTCTGCCCGTCGATCTGGCGCGTTTCCTTGCCCTCGCTGAGTTGCGTGCCGGCGCCTGTCTTCACGAAAAACCCGCCAATGCCCGCCGCGGCGGCGCGGATGCGCTCGCTCAGCGTGCCCTGCGGCACCAGTTCCAGCTCGACCTTGCCCTCCGCGTAAAGCGTGTCGAATACCGATACACCAAGGGTACGTGGAAAGGAACACACGAGCTTGCGGACCCGGCCAGCCGCCAGCAGCGCACCAAGTCCCGTGTTGCCGCCGCCGGCGTTATTCGTGATGATGATGAGGTCCCGGGCACCCTGCGTCACCAGCGCGTCGAGCAGCGCATGCGGCGTGCCGGCATCGCCGAATCCGCTGACGAGGATGGTGGCGCCATCGCGGATGCCCTGCACCGCGGCTTGCGCATGGTGGACGATCTTGTCGATCATTCTCTTGTCTCGTTGAATGTGGAGAGTACCCGGCGCCATCGACATCCGAGCGGCAAGTTTTATCTTAACACCGTTATTTTTTATGCACATCATGTCCGGCCAACCGAGCGGCCCGTTTTGCGCAGCGGCGGCTCGCGGCAGGGCTCCTTGCGCACTACCGGCGCCTCAAGGCTGCTCCTTCCCTTCCTGATTTTCCGCCGTGGCTTCGACAAGCAGTGCGCGTTGGTACCCAGCCCTGGTTTTCAGGCGCGCATGATAACGGGCGACGGATTCCGGGAATTCATCCTGCAGCCCATTCATGGCGGCGAACTGGAGGGCATATGCGATCGATATGTCCGCAGCCGTGAAGCGGTCGCCACAGACATACTCCTCATTGGCGACAACGGCATCAACACCTCGCAATCTCCCCAGGAAGAAGCGCTTGTAGTCAGTCGCGGCCTGCGGCAGCTTCCGTTCATCCGGCTCCAGGCGGGAGTAGCGCATGAAGATGGCCACGGGAAAGGTGAGCGTTGCTTCTCCGAAACTCAGAAAATTGAGATACCGTGAGTACGTGGCTTCCTGAGGACGAATGCTGAACTGTCCCGGTGCATAGACCTCCGCCAGGTACTGGCAGATTGCACTCGACTCAGTCATTCTGGCACTACCGTCGATGAGGTACGGCACCGTTCCGAGCGGGTTGATAGCAAGATACTCCCTGGCCCGAATGCGCGGTGGAAAGGGAAGCAGATGAAGCGCATAGGGGAGCTGCAGCTCCTCAAGCATCCACAGGGGCCGAAAGGACCGGGATCTCGCGCAGTGATAGAGTTCGATCATGCTGGCGCTCACTCGCTTTCAAGCGCCGATTGCGGGGCGCCGTGCCCGGATCTCTCGGCCCCGCTCGACGATGCCCACTCCCTCAAGGTAGCCTTGGCAAGCTTGCCAATGCCGATACGCGGTAGCTTCGCAACCAGATGGATTTCAGTGGGGATCTTGAACTGAGCGAGATTGCGAGCACAGTGCTCGCGAATGGCCTCAGGTAGTGCTTCCATCTGTTGATCCGAAAGCGCCGACAAATGGCCAACGAATGCCACCACGACCTCGCCTTGCATTGGGCACGGCTTGCCAACCACTGCAACCTCCCGGACACCCGGGACCTTCAAGACGGCAGCTTCCACTTCGGCTGCTGAAACGTTCTCACCACGAACCTTGATCACATCCTTGACACGGTCGGTGAACGCAAACCACCCATCCTCATGGAGGCGAATGCGGTCTCCCGTCATAAAGAAGCCCTGGTCGTCAAACGATGCATCGGTCGCTGCGATATCGCCATCGTATTCACTGAAGATCGACATCCCGCGAAGACCCTTCACCAGCAGGTTTCCGGCTTCGCCTGGCCGAACCGGGCGCCCATCATCATCGACTACCTTGACATCATAGTAGAGGCTCGGTCGCCCAATTCCTCCCGCAAGCGTACCCTGCTCTGGCCGAGATACGAGGACTTGGGTAAGCACCTCTGTCATCCCCCAGCCTGCGACCAGATCGACCCCATAGTGGGCCGCCGCGGCGTGATCATGCATGGCGGTGACCCAGCGGCGAAAAGAGTGCGCCGCCACTTGCTCGCTTCGCAGGGCCGCGAGCGTAAAGTGAACATGCGAGCCGACCGTAGCCTTGTGTTTCAGTGCCACCGGCCAGTATCTGCTGCGGGAGAAGCGTGGTTGAAGAACGATCGTCCCGCCTGCCCACATGGTGGAGAAGAAGCACCACGAGAGCCCAACGACATGGAACAAGGGAAGAAACAGCAAGTGCGTGTCGTCTTCTCGAAGCGCTTGCTGCCGGGCATTCACTTCGGCCGCCCAGAGCACGTTGGCGTGCGTCCACACGACGCCTTTAGGCCGGGACGTTGAACCCGTAGTGAACATCACTGAGGCCGGAGCAGACGGATCTGCCGCTCGCTGCGGCAGCGCTTCGCCAATCAGCGAGGAAAAGGTCGCGTACCAATCCGTTGAGCCATGGGACGCCAGACTCACCGGTTCGTCATCGACAATGGCGACCCACGACAGACCGGGGCAGTGCTCCGCGAACATTTCCGCGAACTTCAACTGCGTTACGGCGCATACCGCTCCGGAGGACCGCGCAAAATACGCCAGCTCCGGTCCTGCAGCGAGAGGATTTGTGGCAACACATACTGCTCCCGCCCAAGCACAGGCAAAGCGCATGAGAATGGACTCTGGACAGTTCTCCATATGCACGATGACCCGGTCTCCGGGCTTCACGCCACGACGCGCGAGGCCGCCAGCGAGCTTACGGACCAGGTCAAGGAAAGACTGATAAGTGTAGATTCGCGGCTGTCCCTCGAACGGCTCCCAGACAAGAAAGGGATGCGCGCCGCGGCGACGCGCAAGTTCAACTATCCAGGTCGCAATGTCGTAGCCGTGGTATGGATTTGCCAAATCCGCCGCCGGCTGACCGACCGCCAATGACGCCATGATGATCTCCTCGTGCTTCCAGTAGGTACTGGGCGGGTGTTTCAGTCTCTGCTACTTCGTCTCGCGGCCCATCTCATTTAGTAGGGGCTTGCGCATCTTTGCCGTTACCGCTGCCGGGCACGCGTCGACGCGGCGGCATTTCCGCGAGGCCGTAGCTGTTCTGTAGAAGCACGCCAGACGGTGACCCAATAAACGCCGCCCGCTCTAGTGCGGGCGGCGAGCCAACCGAGAAACACGCGCCTGTCCCGATGAACAGTTGGTCACATGGCATTGGCCGGTTCCCAGTGCGCGCAACAAGACTGCAATGCAGTTCAATATACTGCGTGGCGGTCTTCATGACAAGCATGTATCGCGCTGCCAATCCGGGGATCAAATCCGGCGGCTGCAGGTCACGCACGGTGGAAGGGAGGCCGATGAGACAAAGCTGCGCCAGGGGTCGCGCACATTGAACCGCAGTGCGGTTCAATCACACACAATTTGCGGTTTGATATCGGGTAAACGCGAATGCAACGGACTGCATAGCAGTATATTGTTCCATAACTCAGAGGCGTGGTACGGCCTCTTGATGGCGGAACAACGATGGAGACATGAAATGCTCAGGAAAGCATGCATCAGCTGCATGGGAGTCGCAGTCTTTGGACTCCTTTCACACCCTCTACTGGCAGCTGACAAGAACTACCCCAATAAGCCTATTCGGCTTGTTGTTCCTTTCTCCGCGGGAGGCGCGCTTGACACGACGGCGCGAGTGCTGGCGGAACGCATGTCCTCCCACATGGGCCAACCCGTTGTCGTGGACAACCGCACAGGCGCAGGGGGCATCATCGGCGTGGATAACGTTGCAAAGGCTGCGCCCGACGGCTATACCCTGTCCATCTCTCAAAGCTCCCAGTTGCTGATCAATCAGTTCCTCTACAAGAAGCTTCCCTACAACCCGAAGCGAGACCTCGTCCTTGTAGCAAAGATCGCAGACTCTCCGCTTGTACTGCTGGTCAACGAGAAGATCCCCGCCAAGGACGGCAAGGAGTTGCGCGCATACCTGAAAGCAAACCAGGGCAAACTCTCATACGGCTCCTGGGGTGTTGGAACGGTTGGCCATCTGAGCGGCAACAAGCTCAATGAGGTGACTGGCGCGCAAATGACGCATGTCTCCTATCGAGGCGAAGCACCGATGGTGCAGGACCTTGTCGCTGGAAACGTGCAATTGGGCTTCGCGACAGGGCTGCAAGCGGGCATGTTTCTCTCCAGTGGCAAGGTCAAGGCCATCGGCGTAACCGGCACATCCCGCCTGCCGACATTGCCCAACGTGCCTACCCTGGCGGAGCAAGGCTTCGACGATAAGGTGTTCAAGACTGTAGGTTGGTCGGGCATTGCCGCCCCGGCCGGTACTCCCAAGCAGGTTGTTCAACGCTTGGCAGAGGAGGTCCAGCTTGCAGCCAACCTGCCAGAATTCAAGAACCGAGTCAGCAATCTTGGCTTTACGGCGAACTACGCGGATTCTGCCGAATTTGCTGCCATCTACCAGAGAGACCTGCCGGTATGGCAGGCCGTCGTGAAGGAATCGGGTGCCACACTGGATTGAGCGCATGCTCGCCGGCTTGAATCACTGCCCGGAGGACCGGTGCCGGCGGCTTGACCAATGCATGGCCGACGCCCGCAACCAGGGCGAAGGGCAGTGCCCCGCAATATCAACCCCAGTCCCCTGCACTCGGCGTTACGCCAGGCTGAACAGTGTCTTGAGTTCATCCCCGCTGAGATTGCCGATCCACTGTTCGCCGGTGCCAACCGTCAAGTCGGCCAGCTCCCGCTTGGCGCGAATCATGTCGTTGATACGCTCTTCAAACGTTGCGCGGGTGATGAATCGGTGGACCTGAACGTTGCGCTGTTGGCCAATGCGATAGGCCCGGTCCGTTGCCTGCGCTTCCACGGCGGGATTCCACCATAGATCGTAGTGGATGACGTTGGAGGCTGCGGTCAGATTCAGCCCGGTCCCGCCGGCTTTGAGCGACAGTATGAAAACGCGCTCGGTACGATCGTTCTGGAAACGCTCGACCATCGCATCTCGCTTGGTTCGCGCGACACTCCCATGCAGAAATAGCGGATCGCGGCCATATCGTTGTCGCGTCCAACGGCAGAGCAGATCCCCCATCTCCCGGAACTGGGTGAATACCAGCACCTTTTCGTGGCTGGCGTGGATATCGTCGATGAGTTCAAAGAAACGCTCCGCTTTGCCAGATGCCGCCACGTCGGCCAGCCCCTGTTTCAAATATTGCGCCGGATGGTTGCAGATCTGCTTCAATGCCAGAATCATCTGCAGCACCAGCCCTTGGCGCTTGAACGTGTCGGATTCTCCCGAAATGGCTCGCAATCCTTCCTGAACCACCGATTCGTACAGCGCCGTCTGGGCCTTGGTCAGCGTGCAGTATTGATCCTGTTCGATCTTGTCGGGCAGATCCGCGATGATGGCTTTGTCGGATTTCAGGCGTCGCAGCAGGAAAGGGGCCGTCACCCGCTTGAAGCGCTGCACGACGTGCTGATCGCGCTGGATCTGAATAGGCGTTGCATATTCCCGCGCGAATTGGCTGAGGTTTCCAAGATATCCCCGGTTGGCAAAATCCAGGATGCTCCAGTACTCGGACAAGCGGTTCTCCACCGGGGTGCCACTCATGGCGATAAAACAGGTGGCCGGGATCGCCTTCACGGCCTTGGTCTGGGCGGCAGCCGGATTCTTGATATTCTGGGCCTCATCCAGCACGACCACACGCCACGCCAATGCATGGAGGGCAGCGGCAGCCGTACGCGCGATGCCGTAGGTCGTCAGCAGGACATCGGGCCGAACGGCCGCGAGTTCCCGCTTGCTTCCGTGGAAGATACCAACGCTCAGGGTGGCCGCGAAACGGCCAATTTCCTTTTGCCAGTTGGTCAACAGACTGGTGGGCACGATCACAAGGGCCTTGCCGTTGTCAAGCGCACCTTCCTCCTTGAGCTTTTGCAGTGTAGCAATGACCTGCAATGTCTTGCCCAACCCCATGTCATCTGCGATCACGCTGCCCAAACCGATGCGCGCGTTGCGATACAGCCAGGCGTAGCCGCGCTGCTGGTAAGGGCGTAAGGTGGCGTTGATACCACGCGGCAATGGCACCTTGCCCGCTTTCACCAGGTCCTGAATGACCTTCCGGGCCTTCGCATCAAGGCCCACGGTCGTCCCCGCGAACTCGCCCGCGAGGGCGACCCGCAACAACTCGGCGCCGGAAGGCGCCGATGGATTAGCCAATTGGGCACGCAGGCGCTCAATCTCGTTTGGATCCAGATAGACGTACGCCCCCTTGAAACGTATGGCGCCCGTGGCATCCTTGACCAATCTTTCGAACTCCGCGCGTGTCAGCAGATGATCGCCGACGGCCACTTTCCAGTCGAAGGCAAGAATATCGTCAGCGTGAAAGAATCCTCCGGCGTCAGCCGCCTTGCCTCTGATCTGCATGGACAGGCGGGGCCGCAGCAGATGGTCGAGCGCCTTCGGTAACAGCGCACGAATTCCCAGCAAACGGATCACCGGCAGCGTGTCAAACAGCAAGGCCGGCAGCTCATTCGCAGCAATCTTGATGGAAGCCTTGGCCCCCGCTCGGATATAGGCATTGAGCGGTGGGAAAAACTCGGCCAGGAGAGCGATCGTTTGCAGAATGCCAAAACGGGCCTTCGACCAGGCCTGATCGGTGAGAACGGAGACCAGCGGTACTGGTTTCTCCAGCGCCGCCGAACGATGCTCGACCGCGAGCGCCAGTCCGAAATGGCCCGCTTTCGCCTCCTCGATGCACAGCACCGGTGCAAGTTCCCGCTGCGCCAGATGGAATCGGGATAGCCAGGTGTGAATGCCAGCGGCAATCTCCCCCTCTCCCGGACCGTCGTAGCGTGCCCGCCCGATGCAAAAGAACAAAGCCAGCGTTTTATTTCCGATGGGATTTTCCCTGGCGCCATCTGACAATTCGTGGATGAAGTGATTCAGAAACAGGGAGCATAGGAATGTTGCCTGAGCCTCCCTGGCGAGCACCACCCGTTTTCTGCCCTTCCCCATCTCGACCAGGCCGGACGGCAATCCAGCGGCGAGGCGCTGCATCAGATCGCTTACGACACCATCGAGTGTGGCCGGAAGCCAGCGCAGCACGACGGTGTCGGTATCCTCCAGGAGGATCTGGGGGACCACCGCGCCACGTGCGATCAACTGCAGCGCCATCAGCCTCACGTGGAAAAGCGCAGCCACCTCGGGCTGCAGGTCCGGCAAGCGGCTGGCTTCCACGTGAGCCAGTGCTGTTTCCAGAGCATCGACGGTGGTGATGTCCTCCGTACCAGACACCGAAGCGTGAAATCTCGTGTCCAGCGTAATCGTCGGCCGATCATCGGCAGAAAACGTGACGCTCCCAGCGCCGACGGCGCCGGCATCCATTGCCTGTCGCGCCCCCTTGCCCACCCGGACTAACAGACGCCGCAACGTCTCGCGAAAATCTCCATTGGGGAAGAACGTGGGTTGGGCCGGCAGCACATGCAGAAGTGGACCGGTCAGGTCCGGAATCCCGGACAGATCGAGCTGATCAAGCGCAGCAAGATCCCCCGCATCAACGGATGTGTCAGCTTCTGTGGGGAGCAGCTCGGTCAATGTGGGCAACGCAGCCCCAGCTTCCGGATCCAGATGGATGTCTCGCGATTTCAGGGCTTCGACCAGATCGAGACCCCGCAATGCAAACACCAGGAACGGATTGCCATCGATTTCCCGGCTCAAGAGATAGATCGCCGCAGCCAGGTGTTTGCAAGGCACCGCCCAGTCTGGGCAGGAGCATTGCATATCGAGGTCCTTCCATTGTGCGGGAAAGACGGCAATGCCCAGTCTGCTTGCGTGATCCAGCACCGCTGAATCCAGTTCCCGGTTGAGCATCCGGGCGATCAGGGCGGGTTCGGTCGCGATTTCATCCAGAAGCCGTGCCGAATCCCCGGCGGAGAGCGGCGGCACCGCAATCGTGACCGCGTAGGGGCGCGGCCTGGAGCCCTGTACCCGGGCGTGAATCGTTCCATCCCTGACGACCAGATCCTTGACCGCCCCTTTGTTCGCATAGGTCCGTCCGCGCGGCAAGCGATTGTCGTGGTCGATATGTGTCAGGGCATTGAGCCACTGCTCGCCCCACCATGTTCTGCCGAAAGATTGTCTTGCCACTGTGCCCAAACTCCATCAACGCTGCGCGGATTCTCTCAGGTTCCGGGCATTGGGGAAATGGGGTCGGTCGGAAACGGTCCACGCCGATCCGAACACTTGATGCTCGGTTCCCGGTTGGCTGGATGACTGAGGCGACATCTACCTTGACGCACGCCGATCCTCTGGAGGTGGCATCGGTTGCCAAGCCCCGATTTAGTGTTGGGGCGGGATCTGGGCGATTAATTGCATTTTTACTTGCCTGGAGAACGGCTTCCTCCGGAATTTCGCTCTTCCAAGATGGAAGAGCCCGACCGGATCGGATCGCTAAGCGCGAACTGCCCCGTTGGCAAACCGCTGCAGGCGGTGGTTCTCAGCACGCTCTTCGGCCAACAACCGATTCCAATCGTCTGGAGATTGGACGTTTCCGGCATCGTGCGAAGCACCCCGTAGGCATCATCGCTGCTTTCCTATGCGCGCCTCGGGATTCGGGATTCGTGGTACGGGGAGCAATGGAATAGCCAACCGACTTAAGTCTCCGCTTCCATTGGTCCAAGTATTTGGAGGTGGATCAATGTAGCGTACCGACTTTCAGCTGTCCGGGTTGAACTTTCCGCCATCGGCCCCTAAGACACGGCGCCTTCGCGTGACAACAAGACAACCCGTCGATTCACTGCCGAACTTCGTGCGCCCTTCGCGAGGAGCGCCTGAACGCACCTGACGGACACCGGTCGGCTCCTGGATGGTCGATATTGCTTGCTTGTAGACAACTTGCATGCCGCCGGGCCCTCTTAGCATCACCACAAACTGGTCGAATGACGCGATCGAACCGATCAGCCTGATTCCGCTTACGAGGTACACCTCGACGCGCTTCTGCTCCTTGCGTGCTGCGGTTAGGAAATCGTTCTGCGAATTGGAGAAAGAGAGTGATGACTGCATGTGATGTGAGTAGAGGGACGAGGTCGGATGGACTAATGTTTCGATGACGCCACAGTATGATCCTGGGGACCGTTCGCCAAAATAGGAATTCTCCGATATTGAGCGACAACGTGCCCAGCTCGTGGATACCTCGGGGTCGTCGCCGCAACAAGCTAGTGCGGGCGTGACGAGATGCCTATCGCACGAGGCAGTTCGCTCGGTCAGGTACGGCCTTCACAATCCTGACACCGGATGCTGATTCCTAAGCGCTTACCATCGAATGTGACTGCCTATCAGAAAAAAACCCCTCGCAAAGGAGGGGAAAGTCGATGCCCGTGAGCAAAGCCAATTATCCGTAAACTGAACACAAGCAAAGCCGGAAAATAACGCCATAGACGCATTCATTTCGCTCTCAAGCTCGCTTCGCAGTCAATTTATCACCGATCAGCGATAGCGCTCTTTCCACCGAATTCAGTTCGACTGGCATAACAAAGAAAGACGGCCCGCGCTAAGACGGGCCGTGATAGGTAGACGACAACCTAATGTTGCCAGGTAGAAGGATACTGCCGCGAGCCCAACCCATTCTCGATGAATAGAGTGGGATTTCCCATGTTATTCAGCAGCCCGACGATGTCGATTCCAATCTGCTCGCGCAGATTTGTTACTACAAATTCAAATGCGACGGCATTGAACGCACGTGTGCGTCGAATACCCGTTGCGTGCCACTCTCCAAGGGGAGAAGGAATATGATCACGCCGATTTGAAGAAGACATAGGGAGTACCGATTGTGATGCGTGGCTGAGGATCGTCGTTCCCCTCGGCCGTCCTGCGCACGATCTGTCCATTTCATTCCGTGCCCGCTTCGAGCACCGAGACCGCGACTATCACGCCAATCACCGTGCCAATCACTGCGCCAATCAGCATGCCTTCCGGGATGTGCTCGGCGCCGGCAAAAAAACCTCCGATAGCGGCTGCCACGAGCAGGCAGGCACCGATCAGGCCGAGGTGAAAGCGCTCGAATGGCATTGCTTACTCGACGCGCACGGTAGAGAAACGTGGCTTGGCGACGCCATGGCTGGGTTCCCTCACGATAGGCCTGCTGGACAATGCGCTCCATAGAACGCACGATTTATGAAGCCGGCGAATTGAATTTCCGCGCGGCGAACAAGGGGATTCCTTTGGAGCATTTCATCTGTCCCCTGGAAATCACGTGCATGATCTCAATTCCACCGACAGTAATGCGTGCGCACCGAAGAGCATTGAACCACCTATGGGCCGCGGTACTTGCCTTAAGGATTGCCGATAGGGATCTCGCGTTGCGAGCTCACCGCGTGTATCAGGCCGCCAGAATGGCGCCGACTTTGTCCACGGTGACAGTCTCCGGTGCACCGTTGCGTGCGATCGTCTTTCGAAGCAGCGACGGGATGCGGTGTTTCCGCGGTGCGCTCGCAGCAGGAAGTCGGCAGTGTTCCCGGCCTTTTTCAGGACGAAATATACCGCGGCGCCTTGCTGCCGAAGAAGCTATTTATAGCTAACGACGACATTTTAGAATTATTTCTATTTTGCATCGCTATCGTGGTTATCCACGAGGCAATGCACTTCCGCCTCCCGATCAAGAAGGGCTGCCTCGCCTTCCCTCGAGGGTTGTTGTCCACCTGGCCCAGGCCCCATTCTCAACGAAACGCACAGCATTCGGCCATTGCCCGCACAGGTAGTGCAGCGGCTTGCCTGGCTGCTCAACGCATTGCTGCTGGCGAAACCGCCAACGATTACGATACTGTGCATCCGTGGAAAATGGCCCTGCCTTCGCAATCCTGACGCAAACACCGGACGCTGATTCTTGAGCGCTTATCATCGAATGTGACTGCCTCTTAAAAAAATCCCCCTCGCGACGGAGGGGGAATCTGATGCCGGGGAGAGTGGCATGCAGGGGCCAGCAAGACCAATTATCCGGAAACCGAGCACAAGCAAAGCCGGAAAATAGAGCCCTAGATGGTTTCATTTCGCTTGCAATCCGGCTTTGCAGCCGATCTATCACCGCTCAACGATAGCGCGCTTTCCGCCGGATGCTGCATCGACTCGTATAACGGAAAGTCAAACGGGCTCCGCTGAGGCCGGCCGCGGCTTGGGGCTGCGTGACCGTATGCACGGCCCGGTGGTCGCGCAGGCCATCATGCAGCGCAACTTTCCATTTGCTGGCGGCCAGTTCCAGTGACGCCGCCAGCACGACCTCTTCGGAATGCGTCCGGTATGCCTGCTCAAGGCCCACACGCTCATTTTAGGCCTCAGTTCGCCGACCGCCTGGAGGCCTCATAGGATCTTGACCCGCGTAGGACGAATCTTGCCAATAGTCCGCCCCCGTAAAATGGAATTTTTACGATCTCAATGGCGCGGCGGTGCGTCTAATATCTTTTTATAGGTAGTGCATGCCACCCGCTCGGGGTGGCGCTTTCCTAAGGCCGGGCATGCGGTGCTATCACATCCACGCCAAAAAATTCATGGCATTTCCAGCGCTGCAACGAAATTAAATGGAAGCCTGTGTTTGGTATTCCCGTACTTTATAGCCGCAGCCGCCGAACTTCGAGTATTTTTTACGCTTCCTGAATACAAAATATATTATTTCATAATTTTCTCAGGAGATTTACTCATGGTAAAAAAGATCCTTACTGGTGTACTGTATTGCGTTGCGACCGTCAACGCGCAGGCACAGCCGTCTGCCGGCTTTACCATCAACGGCACGGTCAGCCCACCTCCCTGCACTATCGTCCTCGGGGATGGTGGAGTTATTGATTTTGGCACGTTACAGGTCTCGGATATGACTAGCTCGGATTCCTGGTATCAAATTACTGTGCCAAAGCAGATATCTTTGGCAATGAACTGCCCTGGCCCGACCAGGATTGCATTGTCGCTTGTCGACAATCAAGGTGCCCCGGCCAGAACCTTGGACGCCACACCTCAGGACATGCTGTTCGGCATGGGAACAGCCCATGGCCAGAATATCGGACACGTGACCTATGGTATCGCTGGCGTGAGTGGCCTGAAAATCAAGACAACGCCCGCCGGAATGGCTCAAACGCCTGCCACCACGTTGATCACGAGAGGTCAGGCGGACTCCAGCAGCATCTGGGCAAACGCGCCCAACAAATGGCTTAAAAATCACCTAACCAAGACCCACTCAATCACGTTCTCAGATATGACGAACGCCGCCGCACCAGCATCATTGGTCCAGCTCTCCGGGAATTTGGATATGGTTATTCGCGTTGATAAATCCATGGTGAATCACGCCACATCTGCCATCAACCTGAATGGTTCCAGCACCCTGACGCTGACGCTACTATAGAGCGGTCTCGATGTATGCGGGAAAGTGATTCAGTATTCGCAGCGTCGTATGCAACTGGTGCTGTCGGCTACAACGTGGCCCCGCCTATACAAGCCCAACATCGTATGCATACTTTATCAGATCAGTGTTTGTGGCAATCTTAAGCTTTCTCATGGCGGATATCTTTTGAGTAGCAACAGTGGTGATTGATCGTTTCTCCTGCTGAGCGATCTCCGTCAGAGACATTCCTGACGCATAAAGACGAACTACCTCAAGCTCTCTGGCGCTCAGGCAGCCTATGCTCTTTTCCCCACCTTCACCACACAATGCATGATCGATCAGAACACGAATGGCCGGTGAATGGTAACAAGCGGCGTTCATGGAATTTAGGATATGGGAGCAAGCTTCGATCACGAATCTTGGCGACTCGTCCTTGGATACAATGCCATCGACGCCAATCGACGACAACCGGCAGAGAATGCCGGTATTTGACACCATCGTGAACACGATGATCGGTAGTTTCGGGAACTCTCGTTTGATGCGCGATATCAAGCGCAAACCATCTTCGCTATCGACGCCATCCTCCCGCATTGAATAGTCACTTATGAGGATATCCCATGATGAGTTACGCAGTGCCGAAAGGACTTCGTTGCCATTTTTGGCATCGGCGGTGACGGAGAACATGTTCGAGGCCTCCAATGCCGCCTGCAGGGCTTCTCTGACAATAGGGTGATCGTCCGCAACCAGTATTTTTCTTCGCATCGTCTATCCTTGATTTTTCGCCGTTCAATGCAATACCACAGAAGAGAAAATAGGCATCGAATCTCCCAATACTGCTTGGACTATCGAACTCCATACATCACATGACCTTCCTCGCGGGAATCATTAACTTAATATAGAATTTTTCAATCCTCGAAAATTCACGAATTATTCGTAATCCCCCTTGGCGCGGTATTCTCCGTGCGTGGCGTAAATAAAGGGACAGTGCCAAAGTCGACTTTGGCGGATAGCGCTTCGCACAGCCGATTCTGCCAGTGGCATAGCCTCTGACAACAGTGGCCTGCGCACCATATCGGCATACTGGATGCCCATTTACGAAGAGCTTACCACGAGAAGGGCCGGCATTGATCCAGCACGCCAAACCGCCGGATGATGACCGTCACCCGAATGTCACCGCAGCCCACCACAACATTGCCGCGATACGCTCAAGAAGCCGCTGCCTCTTCGTGGCCGTAATTACCGGAGCAAATTGCTATAGGAAGGTCCGCGCTGTCTCCGCTTATTTCCTTTATCTCAGCCGCTACGCAAACCAGTGGATCGACTCGAGTGGCCGAGCTATCAGCCGAGATCGTCCGGGAGTTCGTTGCCGACATCGAGGCCTCCGGACACTGCCGCATCCCTACCCGGGGCCACCACATTGGATGCCCGAGTTGGGCCCGCCGGCATCTGTGCGGGGTGTCCGGAAAGGGGCTCCCATCCGCGATCACGTACCGGCCTCGCCAGGGTAATCTCCGACACGATGAAATAGAGTTATTACTATGTCAATGGCACGGCGTTTTGCCTACGATATCGTCATCGTGGCTGTGGATAGTTGATGTTACGTTTTTCTGCGGCGTATCGTGAGCACCAACGTCTTCTGACTTTTACTATTAATTATTCAATCCGCTTTCCAAAGAAGAACATCATGATAAAGAAAATTGCACTCACCACCATCGCACTTGGTTTCGCAGCCGGCGTACACGCGCAATCGGCCACCTTTAGCATTACTGGACGGATCGTTCCTGCGCCATGCACGATCACGTTGGGGAATGGCGGTTTGAATGACTGGGGAAACCTTACACGCGGGGACCTGGTTTCCATGGGTGCGGCCTATACCATGCCTAATACCAAGCAAATGACGCTCGCCGTGAATTGCCCGAACCCGACCAAGTTGTCGCTGTCGGTTACCGACAACCGGGCTGCCACGGTCACCGGGGGGCACCCATTGCACCCGACTCTTGGTGCGGACAAGCTGTTCGGCTTGGGTACGCAGAATGGTTCCGGGATCGGCGCGGCGGTCCTGAACATTGACCAGTTACAAATCAAGACTTCCATCGCAGGCACGGCCACGAATCCGGCGACAAGACTCGTGACGAACGGGGTTGCGACCTCGTCAAGTACCTGGGCATCCGCGACTTCGTACGACGCAAGAAACTTCTCGACAAGCAAGTCGATCACGTTCTCCGACACAGCGAATGCGACCACTCCAGGGGCGCTGACCGACATTTTGGGCCCCGTTTCTGTAGGTGTGTTTCTAGACAAGAGCCTGGTAGACAACGCCACGTCAGATATTGTTTTGGATGGTTCCGGCACGGTCACCTTGACGATCCTGTAAAGCTGTTTGAGTTTTTTCATTCACGGCCATACGATCATTGGGGCGTGTACATGGCAACGCAGGTAAGTGGTTGCTACTGTACATTCATTCCTCAAGTGAAGCCCTGCTTGATCAGACCGGTACGCGCAAACCTATCCTGGACTGGGAAAGTCGGCAGTGCCGCGGATCAACTTTCCCACTTTGCGTATTACCGGTCAAAAGGCGTCTTTGAGATGTGCCGCTCTGCGCTTTCTTCCTGCTCACCCCTTCGGCTTTCGCTCATACAATTTGATCCTGATAAAAATCCTCTTCGTCGCTTGCCATCGTCCCAAAGGGATCCTGGCTGCATGGGCCCTGTGTTCCTTCTCCGTGATGGCGCAGGCGCCTTCGGACAGCGCGAGCGGAATCCAGCCCGAGTTGTCGGTGCTTCTGCTCTCGGAGGATGAGGGCCAAGCCCAGATGGCGCTGAAGAACCTCGACTCTACGCCGCTACTGCTGCATACGCGCATCATCGACGTGCCTGAAGACAAGAGCCTGGTGGTTATCCCCCTGCCGCCGGTCATCCGCATGGAACCGAAGTCACGCCAGATTGTGCGCTTCGTGCTCGAGAAGTCCGCTGAGCCGATGACCGTGCAACACTACAAGCGCGTCACATTCGAGGGCATCCCGGCGGTTAGCAAGAATAGGGGGACGTCAGTCGTGCGCGTCAATGTACGCTACGACCTCCCAGTGATCATTTCCCCCAAGGGGCTCGCGCAGGTCGAGAACCCTTGGGAACAGCTTCAGTGGAAGCTGGAGGGCAGGACCCTCACGGTGCACAACCCTAGTCCCTTCGTGGTGCGTATGTCACGCGAGGTGGATCTGATGCCACAAGTCAAACGCGTTGAAGCGCTCCAACGCACCTTCCTGCTGCCCGGAGACACAATGAGTACGGAATTGCCGGGGGATATGGTGCCGGAGGAACTGACAGCTGTTCGTTCGTTCCCTGCATCGTTGTACGGCGCAGCAGTCGCTCCCTATGACGCAGTCCTGGTCAGGCCATCGATCCGCTGAAGATCCGTGCCGTGGCTATTCCCTAACGCATATGGTGCGCAAGCTGTGTTTCCCTGTGCTGCCCAAGCGCGAGAGCACCGCACTCGGAAGCCCTTCCCACCGTTTACCGCTGTAGAAGCGGGCGGCTCCGTCGTGCGCACCCTAAGCCAGTGGTCAACGAAGCGCACCAACAGCGCGGCGATGGTAGCACTCTTTGCCGCGCTGCCCTTGCATGCGCAGCAAGCTGCGCCGACAACCTCGGCCGGGCAGGAGGCTCCGACTTCGCCGCCCCCGGGCCAGTCGAATCAGGATGTGCAGTTCGACATGGAAATCCTGCGCGAGCGCGGGCTGAGTCCCGGAATCTCCAACTACTTCCGCAGCGCACCGCGCTTCATACCTGGGGCCCAACCCGTACAGGTCAGCGTCAACGGTAACCCCCTGGGGCGCAAGCAGGCTCTGTTCGATGCTCGCGGTCAACTATGCTTCACGGCGGAGTTCGTGCGTCTGATTGGGCTGCGGCCCATTGCGCCAATTCCTGCGTCCCAGGAAGTCTGCCCCGACTACCGCAGCTTCTCACCCCGCACGGTGGTACAACTGCAGCCGTCGCTATCCGCAGTCGACATCGTAGTGCCGCCTGAAGAACTGGTAACAGTGCCGCGCGCCGTGCGCACGGACTCTGGCGGCTTGGGTGCACTGCTCAACTACCGCGCGAATGTACAGCAGACGCAACCGAGCGGCGGCGCCCCCGGCAACCGCTACCAATCCCTGAACACCACGCTCGGATTCAACGCTGGTGACTGGATCCTGCGATCCGAGCAGTACTACTCAGGCTCAAGCACCCGGGGTATCACCAGTAATCAGATGCGCTGGGGCGCTGCCTATCTGCAAAAAACCTTCGAAGACCAGCGCCAGGTACTGCAGGTCGGACGGATCACCTCGCAGAACCCGCTCTTCGCCGCCATCCCGATCCTGGGCGCGCAGTGGTTCCCGGAAGGAGCCCTGTGGATCCAGCAGGCCAGCTTCGCCATCACCGGTGTGGCGTCCACGCGCGCGCGGGTGGAGATCCGCCAGAACGATATGCTGCTATACACCACCGTGGTCCCGCCGGGGCCCTTCGCCATCAGCGACTATCCGCTACAGAACCGGGGCGCGGATCTGCAGGTCAAGGTGATAGAGGCCACCGGCATTGAGCAGGCCTTTACAATTCCCGCCGCCTCGCTGCTGCTGACCACGAGAAACAGCCTACAGAAAGGCTGGAATATCACCGGTGGCCAGCTCTGGGACCAGACATACAACCATACCTACCGCAATGTGCCGGTGTTCATCGCCTCACGCGGCTGGGCGCCCGCCTCTCTACCATGGTTGTCAGGCACCGCAGGCGGCTTGATTTCCAGCCGATATACCTCCGTCGGGATCGCGATGAATGCACAGGTCATCGATCGCGATGTCTCGCTGTTCGGTCAGATGCTTGCCTCCCACGACACCGCACGCAACCTGAGCGGTACGCAGATGAATCTCGCCAGCAGCGTTCAGGTTAGCAAGGACCTGATGCTGGGCCTATCGGGAAGCCTGCGCACGGCGGGCTACCGCCAGTTGCAGGAGGCCGTGGCCTACGCCCAGCCGGCGACCCTGATCCCCTCGGGCTATCGCAACCAGATCGGAGCCAATCTGAGCTGGAATGCTGGAGCGCTGGGCGCCCTATCGACCAGCGTGGTGCGGGAGATCTACTTCCAGGGCGCGCCGGGCGACAGCATCACGCTCGGCTGGAACAAGTCGTGGCACGGCATTACGGTCAACGTCGGGCTGGCGCACCGCAGAAGTCGCCTCACGCCGTTGAATATTCAGAACCCGCAGGCGGGACTGGTACAAGTGCCAGGCAGCAACTATGCCTATATAAATCTCACCGTTCCGCTCGGGGTCAACACCAACAGCCGCACCTTCATGGAAACCAACGACAAGGTGACGCGTATGGGCACATCGGTTGATCAGCGTGTGAATGAATTCATGGGTTATCGCATCGCGGTGCAGGGAGGCGGCAGTCCCGGAAGCAGCCGCACGAGCACTGTGTCAGCCTACGCGACCCCTCTCTACACAAGCCTGTCTCTGGGATGGAGCCACTCGCACAGCTATGACAGCTACTACGGCGAAGCTAGCGGATCGGTCGTGGCGACCGGCGACGGGGTGGGGCTAACGCCTTATACCGCGCAGGACAGCTTTGCCACGGTCAGGACCGGCAATGTGACGGGCGCACGCGTCGAGACGCCACAGGGCCCCGTGTGGTCGGGCCCGAACGGGTTGGCGGCGATCCCGGCGCTCCCCCCATACCGAGAGTCGCGCATCGAAGTGTCGGGCCACACATTGCCGCTGAACGTGGACATCAACAATGGCCTGCAGGTGGTGCAGGTCAGCCGCGGCGCGGTGCTGAAGCTGGATGCCGGCATGAAGCGGGTGCAGCGCCTGATGCTGACCGTGCGGCTGCCCGACGGTACCCTCCTGCCAGCTGGATCGACGGTGTTCAGAGGCGACGAATTCTTTACCGCCGCGGCAGCTGAGGGCAAGGTGCTGGTGACTGGACTCGAGCCTGGGGACGAACTATCGATCGAGCTGGCCGACGGCAAGCGCTGCACGATCGGTTCCATCCAAGCCGCGCCAGCGACCGGCGACAATGTATTTGAAGCCGCCTCGGCGCGGTGCAACTGGAGCCAATGATGGTGCGAAGGAATAACCTGCGGCAATTTGCCCGACCGGCAGGCGGCTGGCAAGGAGCCGTGGTGATGACTTGCGCGCTCGGGCTTCCCGGATTGGCAAGCGCGACATGCACAGTCACTTTTGTGCCGGTCTACGTCGACTTCGGTACGGTGAACTACACCGAGTTGGGCGCGCCGGGTGTGAGCGCCCCAGGCTATCAACAGGTCGGTCAGCCACACAACGGCACGCTCACTGTGAACTGCAATCCCGCGATCGTAACAGCCCGCTTCCAGTTCTCCGGTGTCGTGAGCGCAGGTAACAAGCTGCTCCGGTGGGATGCGAACGGCAAGGCCGGCGCCATGCGCCTGCGAATTGCCAAGGCCACGGTCGGCGCGACTCCGGTCGACATGATCTCCAATGTGCAGAACACACCAGCGCCGGTAGTGGACGTGACTGAGGCGAACGAAGTCGTGCAACTGGATCTATCCAAAGCGGGAGCATCCGCCTCGCTCATCGTGCTGAGCGTTCAGGCAACGGGCTTCGTGCCCAGCGGATTCATGCCAGACAGCAAGATCACTTTCACCGTCACTCCAAGAGTGACGTTGCAATAGACTTTCGTTTCGACTTCTCCCCCTGCGCTCCCCGGCGGGGGGAGCGATCTTCCGCTCTGGTGTGACCTGATAGCGTTCAGGTGTCCACCAGAATTTTAGGTGGATGTCATGCTTCCTTGTCTATTGCCTTCGCTCGAAAATGGTTCACCGTGTTCTGCTTATCTTCTATGGCATGAATCAGACAATTCGCAGACTGCAGAAGCTAATCAGACACCGAGCAACTCATTGCATTCGTTCAATCCAATGATGGCGAGCCCTGGCGTGATCGGAAGAACGGGCACAACAAGTCCGACATGCCTGATTTAATAGGAACGTTGCTTCAAAACTTGAATCAAGAAAATTTGACCACGCCTTCATAGGCTTGTTCACATCTCAGCGAATCCAACCCAGTTTCAATTCATCGAATAATTCGCTACAAATCTAAATATTTTCCGGATCCCAGCCGATATCTCACTCAGCGGCGGCACTTTCCGTCAAGCATGGCGGAGCGGCCAACGTTGCAGCAACATCAGATCATTCAACTTTCTTTAAAGGAGTCAGACCATGTCCATGGTAATCAATACCAATACGGTGTCCCTGATGACGCAGAACAGCCTGAACTCGTCGCAAGCGTCGCTGAACTCCGCGATCCAGCGACTGTCCTCGGGCATGCGTATCAACAGCGCCAAGGATGACGCCGCCGGCCAGGCGATCGCCAACCGTTTCACCTCCAACATCAACGGCCTGGCACAAGCACAGCGCAACGCCAACGACGGTATCTCGCTCGCCCAAACCACGGAAGGCGCGCTGAACGAAGTCAACAACAACCTGCAAGCGATCCGTACCCTGTCAGTGCAAGCCGCTACGGGCAGCAACTCGGTGAGCGATCTACAATCGATCCAGGACGAAATCACCCAGCGTCTGGCTGAAATCGACCGTACTTCGCAACAGACCGACTTCAACGGCGTCAAGGTGCTCTCGTCCAGTGCTACCGCGCTGAACGTGCAAGTTGGCGCGCAAGACGGTCAGCGAATCTCGATCGACTTGCAGGAAATCAGCTCGAGGACCCTGGGCATGACCGGTTTCACGGTGGCCAAGAACGCGCTGAGCACCAGCGGCGCTATCACCACGGTTGCCGCTGCCACCGGCACCGCACCGGTTGCCGTCAACCTGACCTCGGCTGCCAACACGCTGTCCGCCGTCGTCGGCTCGACCGTCAGCGCCAGCTCCCTGACGCTGAACAACGTGCTGGATTCCGCTGGCAACGCCACCAACAACTACGTGGTCAAGTACGGCAACGACAGCTACGCTGCCTCGATTGACGACGCCACCGGCGCCGTCACGCTGAACACGGTCAATCTGACGGTAGGCGATGCCGCCAATGGTAACACCGGCAACACCGTCACCGGCCAGCTGATCAAGGTCGGTGCTGACACCAACGGCACTGCTGTCGCCTACGTCAGCCAGGGAGGCAACAACTACGCGCTTTCGGCAGGTACGCAAACCGGCGCCCAGGCCAACGGCGGCGCGACGACCACGGCCGTCACCGACGCAACCGCCATCGAACTGAGCACCAGCGGCACCACCACTGCCACCGCCCAGTTCACCGGTTCGGGCAGCACCAACCCACTATCCACGATCGACAATGCGCTGGCCACGGTCGACAAGCTGCGCAGCTTGCTGGGTGCCGTACAGAACCGCTTCGACTCGGCCATCACAAACCTGGGCTCGGCGGTGACGAACCTGTCGGCTTCGCGCTCGCGCATCCAGGACGCTGACTACGCGCTGGAAGTCTCGGCCATGTCGCGCGCCCAGATCCTGCAACAAGCGGGCACCTCTGTGCTGGCTCAGGCCAACCAGTCGAGCCAAGGCGTGCTGTCGCTGCTGCGTTAATCCCGCAAGGAGTCGTCATACCGTAAGACGACTAAACTCGCCCGCGATCAGATTTCCTCTGATCGCAGGCACCCTCTTTTCTACCGTAAAAAGCCGTCGTCGCAGGAATCGTTTTTTCATGATCCGAGAAATGCTCTTCGCTGCAATGTTCTCCGGGGCGGCATTCGCTGCGCAGGCACAGTCCGCCAGCTTCTCCATGGCGGCGACCATTGCGCCGTCCCCTTGCACCATTTCTTTCGGCGGCGGTGGGGTGATTGACTTTGGAAGCCTTTCCAGAGAGTCCCTCACGATATTCACAACCGACTTCTACTCCGTCGCCAGACAGCAGATGTCAATGGCAGTGACCTGTCCAGCGCCTACCAAATTCGCATTGGCCTTTACCGACAACCGGGATGGCACTGCCACCGGCACTCCTGGAACTATTCTCGATGCGGCCTTTGGTCTAGGAACCTATCACGGCCAAAACATTGGCAGCGTGAGCTTCCACACAGGGCGGCTTCAGATCAGAACAACTGCAGGGGGAGTGCTTCAGGCCCCGGCTACTAGCTTGCTGGGGGTCGGCGCACGCTCGACCAGTACCTGGCTGGAAAGGGTGACCACCTCCCGCAATTACTTTCGGCAGACCATGTTTCGGAAGGGCGCGTCCCTCGCCTACGCCGCAAGTGCCAACGCGAGGGCCCCTGACGCCCTAACTGAAGTCTCTGGTGACGTGATCGTGGATGTGTATCTAAGCAGGCCCGTGGTGGATACCGCCACGTCCAGCATCCCGTTGGACGGATCGGGGACGATGACGCTGATTCTGTTGTGAGCCCAGATAGCGCTGAAGAACCTGGACATCAAGCCGCTGCCGCTGCACACGCGCATCTGAGACGTGCCCTCTGCCGCCGCTCATTCGCATGGAGCCCAAGTCGCGCAAATTCGCGGTTGCTGCAGGTTCCCTGAGATACGCTGAAGCACCTGGAGGACTAGCAGCCCGAAGGCAAGCAGAGGTATCTCCACCTCAATGGCTTCGAACGCCGGACATTCTCGATATGACCAGAGGCGCGCGCTCCAGTACCTGCAGGCACCGGACACCGAACCGTTCAACGGCTATTGTCAGCTGAGACCTGTGGCGACGCCCGGCCGACGTAGGAAAATCGCTTCACGAGTGTATGCCCGACAGGCACCGATTCGTTCCAGACCTTCAATGTCCGCGTGCTCAGTGGCAGGTCGTCCCGCTCGTAAAGCCGCGTGTAGACCACCACCGGTTCATTCGATTCGTCCTCTCGCGCGAGCCCAAGTGCTCTCCCGCATTGCCTCAACAACATACATTGTTTCGCTCTTTGATGTTGTGTACGCATCGAACCGATATCGCCTCTCAGTCCGGCTGCGGCGTCATGCGAAGATACGGACGCGGCGCCGTGTAGCCCTTCGGGAATTTCTGCCTGATCACTTCCTCGTCCATCAGCGACGGCACGATCACCACATCGTCGCCGTGCTTCCAGTTGCCCGGAGTGGCGACCTGATAGTTATCGGTGAGTTGCAGCGAATCGATCACGCGCAGCACTTCGTCGAAGTTACGGCCGGTGCTTGCCGGATACGTAATCATCAGACGCACCTTCTTCTTCGGATCGATAACGAAGAGCGAGCGGACCGTGAGCGTCTCCTCCGCGTTCACGTGGATCATGTCGTAAAGCTCCGACACCTTGCGATCGCCATCGGCCAGAATCGGAAAGTCGACGTTTGCGGCCTGCGTCTCATTGATATCCTTGATCCATTCCTTGTGCGACTCGGCGCTATCGACCGACAGCGCAATCGTCTTTACATTGCGCTTTTCGAATTGACCCGCGAGCCTGGCCGTCAGACCCAGCTCGGTCGTGCAGACAGGCGTGAAGTCCGCCGGATGGGAGAACAGCACGCCCCAGCTGTCGCCCAGCCATTCGTGGAAACCAATGCGGCCGATACTCGAATCCTGCTCGAAGTCAGGGGCCATGTCGCCAAGACGAAGACTCATGATGCAACTCCTAGAGGAGGAAGTAGAAGACTACTTCCGGTTTTCTATGACATGCAGGAATTCATTGCGCGGCTGCATGTTGTGGCTGAATTCGCCCGCGTAGCACTGGGTGACGACCCGCTCGTCACCGCGCCGGTTCTCGCCCAACAGCAGGCATAGTTGCTCGGTTTCAATCAGGCAGGCAGCACCGCGAGCGAGGCCATGTGTGATGAGCGTGTTCGTGATCTCATTCGTTATCCATTCCTGATAAGTGTAGCGATGACTGATGGTATCGATCATCCGCGCGATGCGGCCAAAGCCGTGCAGTCGCCCGTTAGGAAGATAGGCGACATGCGCCACACCACGGAACGGCAGCAGGTGATGCGGGCACACGCCGTGCACCGCAATGTTGCGAATGACTACCATATCGCGACGGGGGTCTTCGAAGCCCGCGCCGAGTACTTCCGCTGGGTCTGCATCGTAACCATCAAGCATGCGCCTTTGCCATAGTTCACGTACGCGCTGCGAGGTCCTGAGCGTATGTACCGGGTCGATGGAGATACCGCTGGCTTCCAGCAGATCTGTCACCGCCCGCTCGAACGCGACCGCATTGAATTCCCGCACGCGCCGAAGGCCAGGGCCAGTTTCGGGAGACTCGGAAGGAAACGGATGAATGGGGTCATACTGATCTGCGAAAGACATCAAGCCTCCAGAGTGCGACGGGGAGCGCTCTACTTTCCAGGCGTCTGGCGCACGATATGCCTACTACCCACACGCTCGGCCATGCCGTTTGACTCCCTTGCGTCCCGCGCGGGATTTACCAGTTCGGCCCAAAAAAAATATTAACGTATCTAGAATAAGCAGAGGCTCGCCACATGGGTATAGAACGCACTCGAATTTGTGGGAAATTTCCGCCCGACGTTGGGCGCTCCGTATGCCGACTTCATCAACAAGAGTCGCCCCCTGATCTGGCGATCGCTCACGGCGGGATGGCACGACGATCGCGGCGAAGCATGGCCACGGACCAACTCAGGCAACCGATCTCGGCGCGATGGAGTCGGCGCTGCCGTCAGAAAGTCATTTTTCTAGACCTTCTATACCATTTATATTTTCTACTATAAGAGCTGGTAAACTCCAAACCTACCAGACGTGCGTACCCATGAAAATGGTAAGAATTCGATTTTAATGCAAAGATTTCCGTCGACTTTGTCACGTTGACTGGTGCGCAGCGGAAGATCTAGCGATGCAAAATACGAAAACGCTCTATCACGGTCATCTGCTCCCGGCTGCGCCCATCAGCCAGGCAGTGCAGCCGGTAATCATCCTGATGCGAGACGTGCGGCTCGATTCCGATCTGGTGTTCGACGCTGAGGTGGCTGGCACTCTACCGTGCCTGAGTCTCTGTTGCGCAATTCAATGGCCTCACTGTCCTTGCCCGGATTGACGTCATGTCCCGGGGGGAATCCGACAGCACTGCGTTGACGCCCAGGCAAGCCGCGGCGTGGTAGTCCTCAGCGCCATTCACGCCAATGGCTACGATGTTGACCGCGCCTTTCGAACGAACGCATTTGACGGCGAATGGCGTCCACAATTTCGCAGTGACAGTGGAGAGTCCTTCACCGAGCGTAAAGGTCTCAACGAGTTGGACATTGCGGCGGTACTCAAACGCGACCCAGCTTCCGGGCTCTGGCGGCGCATGGCATTCCCCTGCCAGTGCTCCGGCTGCAAGGCGCTGGCGCGTGTCATCGCGTGACTCAAAAAGGCGCGCCCGCTTGTAAGCGGAGAATGCAGTTTGGTATGCCGCGTCGGTGGAATAAATCAGCACGCGATTCCAGGCATTGAGCTCGTCCAGTGTCTTGGCGACCGCCTGTGCCTGTGCCTTGGCAGGCAAGGCCTTCATATCAAGGATGACCGGCATTGTCTCAGGGATGACTGTCAGAGCCTGTCTCAGAGAGGGGATCGGCTGCGGTTGACTCCGATAGGGGAACGTCTTGGTTCCATCCGCCCTGACGTACTCGAAGCGCCACCCCGCATTCAGCTGACTCAACTCAATGAATGTCTTCGATGCGACCGAACCGGCGGACTCAGTATTCGTCGACAGGTCGGCCGGCCGGTACAAGACTGGAACGCGATCCCGACTAAGCTGGACCGTTAGCCAGATCATATCCACGTTGTGACGGATCGATGCATCGATAGCAAGGATCGTGTTCTCTGGAAAGTCCGCTGCGCCTGCGCGATGAGCGATGACGAGTGGCAATCCATCGGGCGGTGCGTTAGCCGAAGGCACCAGCGCGTGGCTGCCTGGCTCTGCGCAGCCAATTGTGACAAGCATTGCTGCAACCACACTCATAGAAGCAGCACGGCGGAAGAATGGCACTTGTCTGGACTTGTTGCTGGAGGCTGCCGGCATGTGGTTTTCCCATCGCCATCAGATAGCATCGGAGAGTTGTAAGTGTAAGGACAAACTCCCCCGCCCGATAGGCAGGGGCTCCTTGCTCAGGACAACTCGCTCACGGGCTCGGTGCTGAGACCCGCTTGCTGTTTGAGAGCCATCACCGAGAGTACGCATAGCAGCAAGCCAGCCAGGAGATACGGCAGCACCCAGTGCCATTGATAGAGCAGCGTGAACGTCAGAGGCGAGACAACACTGGCCAGGCCTTGTGCCGCCGAGAGGGTTCCGGCAGCCAGGCCTTGTTCCTCGGCCTGGACCGAGTTGGCAGCCAGTGCCTGGGCCGCGGGAAACACCATGCCCAGGCCGGCCGCGGCAAGGCAGTAGCTGCCGATCAGACCGAAGACGGACGTGGTCAACAGCAATGGCGCGAAGCCTGTCGCCGCCAGCAGCGCACCAAAACAGATCAGTTGCCGTGGCGAGAACCGGGACAAGCGTGCCACGGTCGACTGGATCACGATGAGCGTGACGCCAACCGCTGCCATCGTCTTGCCAGCCGCCTTGGCGCCCCCCTGGGCATCAAGTGCGAGCCGATCCATGGCAAAGTAGCCCACGCACAACTGGGCTGCCAGGACTGCGCTTGTGGCCAGGAACAACGCAATCACCGACAGGCGCACCCGGGGGTCGGTGAAGGCCAGCATCGGTTTTGCCTGCTGTGGCATGGCCGCGGTGGTCGGCACCCTCCACCACAGCAGACCACCGGCGAGAAGCGGCAGCAGCGCGGCGACGTACAACGGCAGCCCCAGGCTCTGGGTGGCCAGCAGCCCCGCCGTCAGGGGGCCGATCACCATGCCGATGGCGTTGACGGCCCCGAGCTTGGCCATGGCCGCCTGGCGCGCCTGCGGCGGAAAGTGGTCGGCCAGCCAGGCGGCGCTGACGACCGGCACGGCCGCGAAAAACAACCCCATCAATCCGCGCAACACCACCAGCAGAACCAACACGATCAGCAGCGGCAGTGTTACGCGCTGCGCCCAATCGATATAGAGCGCTAGCACGAGATAGGTGAGGCTGAGGCCTAGCAGTGCCCAGGCAATCACCGGCTTGCGGCCCCGCGCATCGCTCAACCTGCCCCAGCCGCGGGCGCTGAGCAGCCAGAGCACGCCGGCGACAGTCACCGCCACGCCGCCATGCCACTCCGCGAGGCCAAGCGTACGCACCAGCGGGCCAATCACGGCCGCAAAGGACATCAACGCGGCCATGCAAAGCCCGTTGATGACGAGAAGATACTTGAACGCGCGCATGGCAAGGGCTCCACTTTGCGGGAAAAAGGACGCCTGGAACAAACCGGTGTTTACAGCCGAATACGATTCGTGGCCTCCGGTCAACCGAAGGGCTTCTCCCCGCCCGCGCGCGGAAGAAAGCCGACTTCATGGAAGCGCACCACGGTCTGCCATAACAGTGGCTCGTCCATTGGGGGCAAGATCACGCCAAGTTGGCGGAGATGGTCGAGTGTCTTGTGCTTATCCAGTGCGAAGAAGTGCCGGAACTCCTGCCAGGTGTCGCCGAGCAAGGGCAGCACCTTCTGCCAGTCCGACTGCTGTCCTAGCTCGACGGCGAGCTGACCAAACCGTTGCGACCACGCTTCGCCGGATAGGACCTGTGCCGGATAGCCCTTGCTGCGAAGCACGGCAGCAAGCTCCCTCCATGTCCAAATCCGAGGGTTGGAAATGTGCCAGGCCTGCCCCAGGGTATGCGGCGACCGGGCAAGGGCAATAACCGCCTCCACCGCGCGATCGACGGGCACAAGGTCAACCGGGCGTGGGCTGTCGGGAACAATGCCCACCGTCATCGCCAGCTTGATCAACTGCCACATCATGTCCTGGCTGTTGGCACGGTGCCCGTGGGTGTCGCCGCTGACCGTTGTCATGCGGACCACCGAGCATGGCACCCCTCGTCCCATCGCCCGACGGATCATGGTATCGCTGACCCAGCGCGCCTGCAGATACCCGTTCGGCAGCCCCTTCCAATGCGGCAAGGCATCGCCTTCGCACACCGGCGGACTGTCTTCCTCTGCATGAGAATGGTCGATGACCCCAAGGCTGCCGATGTAGTGCAGCGGCTTCGGACGCGCCGTGGTAGCCAACTCCAGCATGGTGGCAGTGGATAACGCATTGGTCGCCCTCAGCTGCGCGTATGGAGCGACGAAGTTGATCACGACCCCCGTGTGAAAAAGCACATCACACTCTTCGGCGAGCGTCCGCCAGTCCTGCTCGGCGAGACCGAAGCGGGTTTCGCCGAGCATGCCGGCCACCGCACGAAGTCGCGCGCCGCGCGCTGCGTTCCACAGCCCGAACTGATGCAGATGCTCTGCCAGCCAGGTCCACGCGCCTTGCTGGTCGGGACCAGGCGCCAGGCAACTGACGGTGAGCTCGGGGTCATCCAGCAATCGCGCCAGCAGCCAGGCATTGATAAAGCCCTGCGCACCTGAAAGAAATACGTGGGCTCGACCGCGGGGCCAGGCCTCCACCGTACCTGCCAGGGGAAGAACGCCGTCCGCACTTGCCGCATCCACCGCCAGATCGCGCTGATGGGCCGATCTGCCGTCGCCCGCAACCGGCTGTGCTCCTCGCTGATACTGCTCGATGAGGCTGGCTTGCTGACGGATGCTAGGGGCATCAAACGCAGCCCTGATCGGAAATGGAACCTGAAAATCCTTGCGCACGGCGAAGCAGAGCTGCGTCATGCTGATCGAGTTCCCGCCGACGTCGAAGAAGTCGTCGTCAACGCCAAAGCCATCCCGTCCCAGCACTTGCTGCCAGATGGCATGAAGTCGCCTTTGTTCATCCGTGTGCGGAGCAACCCGCCCGACGGTATCCGCCGCAGCGGGTGCCGGCAGGTAACGCAGGGCGCGGCGGTCGAGCTTGCCACTCGCGTTGTTCGGGAGGTCGCGCGTGACCTGCCAGTGACGTGGCACCTGCCCGGCCGGCAAATGCCGCGAGAGCCAGACCTGCAGTTCGGCCACCAGAGCGCCCGGGGACTCATGATGGTCCTGGCTGGCGAGGTGGGCGGTGAGTATCGCCTGTCCTGCCGCGTCGCGGTGGCAGGCCAACGCGGCATCGTCGATCTCTTCTCTCCCCTTGAGCAGGGCCTCGATCTCGCCGGGTTCGATTCGCATGCCGTTGAGTTTGATCTGGTGGTCGGTGCGGCCGTGGTAGTGCAGTTCTCCGTCCTCGCCGATGGCCACCAGGTCACCAGTGGCAAACATCCTCCATTTGCCGGGCAAACCGTCTAACTCACGGAACTTTGCCTCGGTCGCATCGAGGTCGCCGTGATACCCGATGGCCAGGCACTCTCCGCCCAGGAACAACTCGCCGATGGCGCCCGAGGGCAGCGCGTGCGACCCTTCGTCCAGGATGGCGCCCCGTACCCCGGGGAGCAGCCTGCCAAGCGGGACGGTTGCACACTGCCCCGGCGGCCACGCGCCGCACTCGAACGCGCAGGCATCTGCCATCACTTCGGAGGACCCATAGAGATTCAGGATCCGCGCCTGCGGAAACCAATGTTTGGCCCGCTCAAGCAAAGCGCTCGGAAAGCGCTCGCCACTCACCTGCAACACGCGCAGGGTCAGAACGGGCTCCGAGAGCACACGGACCAGACCATTCAGGACGGAAGGCGTGGTGACCAGGCGCGTGACAGCGTGTTCGGTCAACAGACCGTGCCACTGACCCAGATCAAGGCTTTGCTCCGGCGTGGGCGCCACCATTCGATAGCCGGAGATCAAGGGCCCGAGCACTTCGCAAACGGCATCCACGAAGGCTGGCGACGTCTTCAACAGCATGCAGTCATCCGAGCGCGTGGGCAAAAAGTCCTGCATCCAGTCGAGCCGCTGACGCAGGGCGCGCAACGGCAGGCCGACGCATTTGGGCTGGCCGGTGGAACCGGAGGTCAGGACCATGCAGACGCAATCCTCCTCATCCACGTCCGCGGGTGGCATGGTGACGTCAACGGAAACGGCCGCGGTGGCGCTCAGGTCGACGATCGTTGTCCCGTCCCAACGCTGCAGTTCCGGGCATAGGCCGGGCTCGGTCAGTAAAGCGGCCGGCCGGATATGCCTGAGTTGCTCGCGCAGACCCTCGACAGGCCTGCGTGGATCCAGCGCCAGCCACGGCCTGCCGAGGTAGATGGCAGCCAGCATGGCGCTGACGTAGTCCACGCCGGGCCACAACAGAAGCGCAAGCGGGCTGCTTCGCTCGGGCGGCAGATCCGGCGCCAGACGCATGGCCAGGGACTGGGCGCGGGACAGCAGTTCCTGCCTGGTCAGCGCCAGTGCCGGCTCGGCCTGGACGAGTTGAAGTGCTGCTGGATCGGCCTGGGCAAGTTCGCTCACTCGCTGCCACAAACCTGAACCTGGCGCGATCGGGGCCGCTGGCGCGTCGCGGGAGAGCGTTGGCAGTTCCTGGGCAGGTACTTCAGCCACCAGATCGCCCAGGCGTCGCGCGCCGCCCTCGGCCAGCGCCAGCATGACTGCCGACATCTGCCGCAGCAGATCCATGGCGCGCGCGTGCGACAGCGCTTGCTCGCGCAGCGTGAGCCGAAGCCGGAGCGTGTCGCCGGGATATCCCGCCAGCATCAACGGATAGTGATTCAGCTCGTAGCTCTCGTCGTGCACCACCCGTAGCGCATTTGTCGGCGCCTCCCCCACCGCGCCGCCCGGTTGGTTTTCCCATACCAGCAGGGTCTGGAACAAGCCCTGCGCAGTGGCAGTACCGGCGAGTCGTTGCAACTCGTTGAGCGGCATGAAGTCGTACTGGCGATCGGCAATCAACTGGCGCTGCAGTTCCTGCAGCCATGGCGATATCGCTTGCTGCGGATCGAGTTCAAGCGCCACCGGGAGTACGTTGAGAAGGAGGCCGAGCATCCGGTCGATGCCCGGGATCTCCGCTGGACGCGTAGACACGGCGTAGCCGAAGACAAGCCGGTCCTGTCGCAGATAGCGGCGAAGCACGATCGCCCAGGCCGCGTTGAAGACGGTGCTCTCGGTCAGCCCCTGCTGTCGGCATCCTTGCTGCCAACGCGCGCTGTCCGCTTCGCCCAGCCGGTAGTCGATGGCAATGCTTCCGCCGGTGCGGCCCCGCGCTGCCAAGGGGGCCTCCCCGGTGAACCCGCCAGCCCCCAGGCGAGCTTGCCACCATTGGCGGGCGGCTTCCTGGTCTTGCGCTTGCAACCATTCGCAGTAGCGCCGGAACGGGATGGCTGGCGCAACGGGAACCCGCGGATACTGGTAGCGCTGCCCGACCTCCGCCAGCAGCATGGATAGCGACCACCCGTCCGCCAGCAGGTGGTGCAGGGTCAGCCAGACCTTATGGTGATTGGGTGCCAGCGTGACGACGGTGATGACAAACAGGGGCGCGCGGCTCATCCGGAAGCCAGCGGCGCTACGCGCCGCCCGAAGCGTGTCCAGTTCGGCAGCTTGCTCGGAAGCGCAGAGATGGCTCAGGTCGATCTGCTCGAATGGCGCGTCCAGCCGAATGTGCACAACCTGATAGGCTTTTCCCAGCCCCTCCCAATGAAAGCTGGTCCGGAGCATGGGCTGATGGTCGATGGCTTGCTGCCAGGCGGCCCGGTAGCGCCTGAGGTCCAGTTCGCCATGAACGCTGAATGCATACTGCTCCAGGTACATGGCTGGGTCTTCGGCGGCCAATGCGTGATAGATCATGCCCTGTTGCAACGGGGTGGCCGGGAGCACATCGGCGACATTGTGTTTGTCCGGATTCATCGAGCTTCCTGCCTATCCAGCATGTGCATGAGCGCTTGAAGGTCTTGCGGATCGACGTCATCCATCACTTGCGCAACGGGTGTGTCCGCCGTCGCTCCCTGTACGGCGCAAAGCGCCGCGATGTCGCGGTGCTGGAAGACCTGCTGCGGGGTGAGCGTCCAACCGCACTCGCGTCCTTGCTGGCACAGACGCAAAGCCAGAATGGAGTTGCCGCCCAGGGCGAAGAAGTCGTCGTGCCGGCCGACATCGGCGATGAATAGCAGGTCCTGCCAGGCGCCCGCCATTCGCTGTTCCATACCGGGGTTCGGCGCCACATACGGCGTCTCCAACGCAGGGCGAGGCTGATAGGCGATCCCCGCATTGATAGCCGGCGGCCCAGCGGCGATGGTGTTGCCGGCAGGCGTCTGGATCGGCGCCAACGTGGCGTTGCCTTTCCGCAGAGCCTGCAGTACCGGCAAGCTCGACGGTAGCCAGTGCCGCTCCCGGGTGAACGGATACGGCGGCAGCGCGACCCGTCTTCGGGGTAGCCAAGGCTGATTGAAGGCCAGCCAGTCCACGGCATCGCCAGCTTGCCAGAGACGTGCAATTCCCTGGACAAGGCACCCGTGCCGGGCCGAAGCGTCCTGGTGTCGACTCCCTCCGATGCTGAGCATCACTGCCGGCATGCGGCCCGCATCGCGGGCGAACGCGAGCAGGCCGCCGACCGGGCCAACCTCGACCACGGCGGAGGGCCAAGTCGAGGCCAGGGCTTGGTCAAAGCGGACGGTGTGCCGTAGCTGCTGGACCCAGTATTCGGGATCCATCGCACGCTCACCCGACAACCGTTGCCCGTCTTGCCCACTTAGCAACGGCCAGCGCGGCTCACTCAGCACCCGCTCGCGAATGGCCTGCCGATACCGGGATAGAGCGGGATCCATCATTCGCGTATGGAAGGCGTGTGAGGTACGGAGCTGGCGAGATTGCCAGCCAAGCGCATCGGCGGCGCGCGTGAACGCATCGATGGCGTCCCGCGGTCCGCCAACCACGCAGCAGGCAGGTGAATTCACCACGGCCAAGTCCAGTGCGGGATGCTCGACGGCCAGCCGCGCCTGCACCGACTCGGCATCACAATGAACCAGCACCATGCCGCCCGGCGGCAAATCGGCCATCAGCGCGCCACGCAGGCAGACCAGCGAGCAAGCTTGCTCCAGCTCGAAGACGCCGGCCAGGCAGGCCGCGCTCAGCTCGCCCAGGCTGTGCCCGAGCAACGCCGATGGCACCAGTCCAAGCGCAAGCAGAGTTTGTCCCAGGGCGACTTCGTAGATGAACAGTGCCGGCTGCACGATAGCCGTGTCGTCGATCTGCGCGCCGCCGGCATCAAGCAGCAATCCGCGGATCGCGTCGACCGGCGCGTTCTTCGGCAGCATCAGCAGCATCCGGCTCAGCGCGTCTCGAAACGCCGGTTCGGCTGCGTACAACGCCGAAGCCATGCCCGGGTAATGTGCGCCCTGCCCCGGGAACAGCCACAATGGCGAAGTCACGGATTGGCTTTGCACGCCGGTGATCCGCCGCAGGCCGGCCACGGCTTGCATGGCGTCGCGCGCCAGCAGCGCGCCGCGCCAGGGTAGGGCCCGCCGTCCCACCTGCAAGGTGTAGCCGATGTCCGCGAGATCGGCACCGGGATGGTTCTCGATCCAGTCGGCCAGTGCGCTGGCCTGGCGTTGCAGCGCCGGTTCGTCGGCTGCGCTTAGGACCAGGCAATGCCAATTGCGTGCCGACGCGGCCTCCGACGCAGCCGGGGCCGCTGGGGCCGCCGGAGCCGCCTCAAGCACGGCATGGGCATTGGTGCCACCAAAGCCGAAGGCGCTGACTCCCGCCAGCCGCTTGCGATGGGCTGGCCACGGTTGGCGTTGGTCCGCGACCTGGAACGGCGTCCTCGCCAGCCCGATCTCGGGATTTGGCGACGCATAGTGCAGGGTCGGTGGAATCTCGCCATGATGCAGGCAATAGGCGGTCTTGATCAGCCCCGCCAAACCGGCAACGGTGTCGAGGTGGCCGATGTTGCTCTTGACGGAGCCGACCAGGCAGTGCCGGGGCGGCAAGTCGTGGGTACTATTGGCGCGCCACGCTTGATCGAGCGCGCCGACCTCGATGGGATCACCCAAACGCGTCCCAGTGCCATGACACTCCACATAGGCAAGGTCGGCCGCATCGACCTGCGCGACCTGCAGCGCTTCACTGATGACGTCCACCTGCCCCTGCAGCCCTGGCGCGGTGAACCCGACGCGGGCGCTCCCATCGTTGTTGATCGCAGTGGCGCGGATCACCGCGAGGATGCTGTCGCCACTTGCGATGGCGTCGTCCAGCCGCCGCAACAGCACGCCAGCGACGCCGGAGGCGAACACCGTGCCATTGCTGTTCGCGTCGAACGGGCGGCAGTGCCCATCGGGCGACCGGATACCGGATTCTTCCGCCAGATAGCCCACCTCGGTCGGCACGCTCAGCGAGGCGGCGGCCACCAGCGCGCGGTCGGCTTCGTGGTTCAGCAGGGCCTGAACGGCGAGATGCACCGCCACCAACGACGATGAGCATGCGGTCTGTACGCTGATGGCGGCACCGCTGAGATTCAGCTTGTAGGCGAGGCGGCTGGCGCAGTAGTCCTTGTCGTTGCCGACGATGCAGTCGAGCATATCGGCGTTCCCGGCCAGCGCCTGCGGCAGGGCGTGCAAGGCCGAGTAGCCATTCGCCCCCACGCTGGCAAACACGGYGGTGCGCAGCCCATCGCAATCGCCTGGCGGATGGCCGGCGTTCTCGAAGACATGCCAGGCACACTCCAGTAACAAGCGCTGCTGCGGATCCATGAAGGCCGCCTCGCGGGGCGAGTATCCGAAGAATGCGGCATCGAAGCAATCATAGTGCTCCGGTATGCGCGCCTGCGGCACGTACCTCGCCATGCGGGCGAGATCACCATGACCGGCCGCCGAAAGCTGCTCCGGCGTCAAGATGCGGTAAGGCTCGCGCCCCGTCAGCAGGATTTGCCAGAGCGCGTCGACCGAATCGGCGCCGGGAAATCGGCCGGCAGCTCCGACGATCGCCACGTCGCACGCACGCAGAGCCACCATTGGCAGATTCTTCTGATTCATGAGCGGAACCCCCGTGCCGCCAGTCTTGCGGCCGCCCGCCTGTTGGTCGAAAGCGAACCGCGGGCGCTGGCCTCCCCTACATCTCCCAGGCGCTCCGCCAAGGCATGGATATTGGGGTACTGGAACAGGAAGGTCAGCGGAAGTTCGCGCTGCAGGGCATGAGAAAGCTGCCGATGCAACTGCGTGAGCAGCAAGGAGTTACCACCCATGTCGAAGAAATTGTCATGAATGCCGACGCGCTCGATGCCAAGCAGGTCTTTCCAGGCTTGCGCGATGGTCTGTTGCAAAGGGGTTGCGGCTGGAACAAAGGGGTTTTCGCGGCCGGCAACAGTTAGATCCTCGAAGCGGAGGCGCCGCCGGTCCACCTTGCCGGTGGCCGTGACGGGCCACTCACGCTGCAGACTCCAGTGACTCGGTATCAACGCTTGAGGCAACGCGTCCGCGAGGTGTCTGCGCAGCGCCACGGCATCGACTTCGCCCTGGGGTTCAAGCAGCACATGTGCGACCAGCCGTTGCTGCGCGTCACCCTCCCACAGTGCGATGATGGCGTCGCGTACTGCCGGATGCCGACGCAAGAGAGTCTCGATCTCGCCCGCCTCTACCCGCATGCCACGCAGCTTGAGTTGATGATCGCGACGGCCAAGACACCGCAAGCGACCTTGCCCATCGCGAACAGCGATGTCCCCGGTGGCGTAAAGCCGCACGCTGCGCCCATCAGGTGTTCGCCAATTGCGGAACGTGTCGGCGGACAACTCGGGCGCATGGCGATAGCCATGCGCCAGGTTCTGGCCGCTGACGTGAATCTGCCCCGGGCAACCGGGTGCCGCCAGCCGGCCTTGCCGGTCGAGGAGCCACAACGTGGTACCGGGCAAAGGCTGCCCGATCGAGACGTGGCTGGTGCCCAAGGACAGATCGGCCCGGGTGATGGGATGCCAGGCCCCATCGGAGGTCAGTTCGGTGGCTCCGTAATAGTTGAGCACGGTAGCGCCCTCCGGGAGTGCGTCGAGGCATCGCTGCGCCAGACTGGTACGCACATTCTCGCCACCGAGGATGAGGGCGCGCAGTGGCAGGCCCATGGCCTCCGGCAATGCGAACACCGCATCCGCCAGCGAGGGCGTCAACATCAGCCGCGTAACGCCATGGCGCCGGATCAGTTGAACCAACTCCGAGGGGCTGCGCGCCTGATCGGGCGATGCAACGATCAACGTCATGCCGGCAAGGAGACTGTCCAGCAGTTCGCCGACGGCATCGACAAACGCTGGGGATGTCTTGAGGCAAGCGATATCATCGACTCCCATCGACGCCGTCAACTGGCCCCAGGTCAAACGCCGTCGGAGATTGCCATACGTGATCTCGACCCCTTTGGGCTGCCCCTCGGAGCCCGAAGTGTGCTGAATGAGGGCGATGGCCTCTTCCGGTGCGGCAGAATAGGCGGCAAGCGACGCCGGCTCTGCCGGCGCATCCTGGTCGGTAAGCAACAACGGAACCGACACCTGCGCCGTGTCCCAGAGCGCCCGTTCGCTGATCAGGCACCCCGCACCGACGCGGGTGAGCATGTCGGCGACCACCGGCGCCGGGCGACGCGGGTCCAAGGGTGCCCAGGCCCGCCCTAGCCGCAAGACAGCAAGGATCGCGGCGACGTAGTCGAACCCGGGATGCAAGCGCACGGCGACAGGACTCGCCGGTGCGGCATGCCCGGCTATCCACCCGGCCAGCTGCTCCACGCGCGTTATGAGTTGCGCCCAGGTGTATGCGCTGCCGCCGTCGTACCGCAGGACTTCGCGCTCCGGCAGGCGCGCCGCATAGGCCTGCAGCACAGGCCAGGGGTCGGTGCCGGCCAGGGCCGGCCCGCCGTCGACCCACGCCCAGGCGCGCGAATGCGCGTCGCTGGCCAGGGGGAGGTCATGCACGCCGGTGTCCGGCGCATCCACCGCGGCGCTCAAGACATGGGTGAAGGCCAGATGCCAACGCTCGATGCTGGCGGCGTCATACAGGTCGCTCGCGTAGAGCCAGGCCACGATCAGTTCATCGCCGTCGGGAATCGCGATGATCTCCAGATCCATGTGTGTCGTCTCGGGCACGATGGAGCGCCCTGTCACACTGAGCTGCCCGAAGCGCCCGTGCGCCAGACCGGCGGGCTGGTAGGTGAATGACACCTGATACAGCGGATTGCGGCTGAGGTCCGCACCGGCAGACATGCTCTGCACCAATTGCTGCAGGGGATAGTGTTGCCGCGCCTGGGCACCAAGGAACTCGTCGCGCACGCGCCCCAGTTGCTGCGTGAACGGCACGTTCTCAGCAAGATTCCCGCGCAGCAGCAGGTTGTTGATAAAGAAACCGATCATCGACTCTGTCGCCGGATGATCGCGCCCGGACACGACGCTGCCCATGACGAATTGTTCCTGGCCGGCCATTCGTCCCAGCGCGACCTGCATGGCAGTCAGCAGCGTCACGAACGGTGTGACGCCGTGGCTGGCCGACAGCGCACCCAGCTTTCGGGTCAGCATGCTGTCGAGTCGATGGCGGCTGACGGCGCCACGGAAACTCTGCACCGGCGGCCGAGGATGGTCCCCCGGCAGGTTAAGCGCCGCAAGCTCGCCGAGGCGCTCCTGCCAGAACGCCAGGGTCTCGCTGACGTGCGCGACAGGGGTGTCGTGCTGGCTCTGGGCGAAGTCGGTGTAGCGCGCGATGTCGGGCAGCGTCGCGGTCGCCACGCCGCTCTCCTCGAGATACAAGCTGAACAATTCCTGGTTGAACAGGTCTGCCGACCATCCGTCGAAGGCGATGTGGTGAAGGCTGTAGAACAGCACGTGGCGGGAGTCGCTCAGGCTGAATAGATGTGCGCGAAGCAGTGGCCCATGCTCCAGATCGAATCCCTTGCCCCGCTCCTGTTCGGCCCAGGCTGCGAGCCGTGCCTCCTGGGCAGTCGCATCCTGGCACCGCAGATCCTCGTGGCTCAGCAAGTCTTCAACCCCGGGGTCGACCACACAGGTGCCGACCGGCGCACTGGCCGGGAAACGGCAGCGCAGCGGCTCGTGGCGCTCGACGAGGCGCCGCAAGGCCCGCGCGAAGGCATCCGCGTCGGCAGGGCCATCCAGCTCCAGTCTGTAGCACAGGTTGAAGAACGGGTTGCCGGGCGCCAATTGCGCCATGAACCACAAGCGCTGCTGAGCCCAGGACTGCCGGGGTTGCTGGAGGTCTGCCACCGGCCAGGCCGCGACTTCGGCAACGGAGGGGCGCGCGCCCAGCCAGAGCGCCATCGCCTGTACCGTCGGGTGCGAGAAGACCATCGCCAGCGGCGGACGAATGCCGAATGTCTTTTCGATCTGCAGTAGTAGCCGCGTGGCACTGAGGGAGTCGCCGCCGGAAGCGAAGAAGCCCGTTTCGACGTTTGCAAGTTCTACGCCGAGCACGGCGCGCCAGATATCAAGCAACTGTTCTTCGATGCGGTTCTCTGGCGGGCGCCCGTCCCGCGTCGGCTCCGGGTATTGCACGGCTAGCTCGGCGAGCGCGCGGCGGTCGACTTTTCCGTTGGCAGTCAGCGGGAACTGTCCGAGAGGCAGGAAGATCCTCGGGATGGCGACGGCCGGCAGGCGCTGCGCGCAGAGATGGCGCAAATCGGCTTCGTCGCAAGCCTGATCGCCGGGCTCGTAGCAGACGGCCAGCATGGAACCGCTGTCACCCCGGGCAACGTCGAGCGCTACCGCCCGGCGAACCCCTGCGTGCGCCAGAACGGCCGACTCGATCTCCAAAGGGTCGCAGCGATAGCCCCCGGCATTGATCTGAAAGTCCGTACGCCCGAGTATCAGGAGGCTGCCATCCGGGCGATACGCACCACGGTCGCCGGTGCGATAGATCCGCTCCCCCGTCCGTGGATGGACCAGGAAGCGCTCCGCCGTCTGCTGCGCATCGCCCAGATAGCCCACGGCCAGGCCCGCACCGCCGCAGAACATTTCGCCGGGAACATGATCGGGGCAGTCGTCGAGCTGGTCGTCCAGAACGTAGTAGCGGCAGTTGTCGATCGGTTTGCCATAGGGAATGCTCGGCAACGCGGTATCCGCGGCGCTCACTTCGTGCGTGATGTTGCAGACGACGGTTTCAGTGGGACCACCAATGCTGCGCAGCCGAAGACCTGGGTATTGCAGTAATTGCGCGGCTACGTCCGGGGCAATCCAGTCCCCACCCAGAAGGACTTGACGCAAGCTGGCGGGTAACCGCATTTCGGCTGCTTGCGCTGAGGCGAGCAGCATCTCCATGAAACGCGGAACGCTGTTCCAGACGGTAACGCTGTGCGCCTGCATCAGATCGAGCCAGTGACTCGGATCCGTGTCGGGGGAGGCGCCGGGAACCACGAGCGCCGCTCCCGCGCAAAAGGTGGCCAACTGATCGAACAGCGCCAGGTCGTGATGTTGCGCAGTGACGGAGAGAACGCGGTCGCTCGCCCGCAGATGGAAGGTGCGCAGGCTGTATTGCAGAACATTCGCCAAGGCGCCCTGTGGTATTTCCACGCCTTTCGGCAGGCCGGTCGAGCCTGACGTGAAGATGACGCAGCACACCGCGTCTGCCTCAAAGCTCACCGGCGCCAGCGGTGCGGCCGCGACACTCGGCGGATGCTCGGGCAATGCCAGAACCGGCAGCTCGGCAAGACGCCGGGCAGATGCCCACGCATTGACCAGGACCAGCTTCGGTTTCGCGTTCCTTGCTATCGCCATCAAGCGCGATTCGGGCTGATGAACGTCCAGCGGCACCGCCACGGCTCCCAGCCACTGGCAGGCGAGCAACCCCACGGTTTGCTGCCAGCCGCGTTGCAGCAGCAAGATCACGCGATCGCCTTGGTCGACCTGGGCTTGCTGTAGCGTGCTGGCCAAGGTGGAGACCTGCGCGGCAAGCGCCTGATATGACAATGGCTCGCCCCGCGCAGGAATCAGGGCCGCGGCCTGAGGAGAGCCTCGGGCGTGTGCTGCCAGCGCTTGCGCGGGTGTCCGTGGCTCGCACGGCATCTCTCGCCACAATGCGGCCCGCGTGGCGGCCTGCGTCGGCGGCAACGCAAGCGCCAAGGGCGCGTCCCAGGCTTCGTCCCGTTCCGCCAGGTACTGCAGCGCTCTGGAGAAGACGCCGAACATATCGTCCAGCATGCCCTCGGGGAAGGCGCCCGGCATCGCATCCCAGTTGTACAGCAGACTGCCGCCGTCCACGAGATACTGGCAATCGATCAGCACTTGCGGCGTGCGGCTGACAATGTGAAGAGGTTCGCCAAAGACGGCACCGATCTGCCGCGGCGTCAGCGCCGCGCCTGCGCGCAGCCCGGGGGTCGTGGTGAACACGATGGGCATCGCCGCCGCTGTCCCCAACTGCTGCAACCGCGCCAGTTCGCGCAACTGGCGTACGCCCGATACTTCCTGGTGGTCCAGGTCATCCCAGAGCCGCGTTTGAAGCCGCATGGCGTGCTCGCCGAAGGACGCGGACTCTCGCAGATCCACTTCGAGCAGACTGAAGGAAGCGAACTCCCCGATCACGTTGCCGATATCCGGATGCCAGTCCGGCCGGTTGAAGCGTGGCACGTTGAGCGTGAAGTGACGCGACGCGCTCCAGCGTGCCAAGGTGCTGGCGTAGACGGTCAGGATCACGGCCGCCAGGGAAAGGCCGCGCCGCCTCGCACTGTCGTTCAACCTGCTCAACCGTTCCGGTGGCAAGGTCTCGGACCAGCGCAGGAACCGGTGGCCCGCACTCTCGGCCCGTCGCGGCAGCACCGGCGCAGGCGGCAAGGTCTGCAGCCTTTTCTGCCACCATGCCAGTGCGCGCTGATAGCGCGTACTCGCCTCCTGCTCCTTCAACGCGGCAACGTAGTCGCAGAACTGCATCTGCAACTCTGGCAGCGCCCGATCGGGCCATTGATAGAGCTGCGCCAGTTCATCGAACAGGATATGCAGACTGCGGCCGTCCACGTTCCACAGGTCCAGCTTGACGTGCAGATGCCCGTCGCCCTCCTCCAGCGCATCGAAGTGCAGCCGCGACTGCGGCCAGTTTTCCAGCGGCACGCATTCGTCCTGCATGCCGCGCCAGGTGGCGTCGAGCACCTCTTGCTGCTGGCTCGGGGAAAGGCCGGCGAGGCTGCCGCGCGTGATCGACTGGCGGGGCACGCTGGGGGCAACCTGCTGCAGGCCGTCCGTCGTGACGGTAGCACGCAACATGTCGTGCCGGGCAATCAGCTGGTTCCAGGCGTCCTCAAGCCGCGTCAGTTCGAGCGACCGGCAACGGTACTGCGCGTAGAACTGGATGGCGCCAGCGTGGGAGAAGGTCGCCTGACGGCCCATCCAGTACGCGTGCTGCATATCCGCCAAAGCGAACGGCCGATAGCGTCGAGCCGGATCGGGCTCGACGCGGATCTGCTGCGCGCGAACTGCGGTCAATCGCGCGTGGAGACGGTTCGCCCGGCTTGCCGATCGCGACAAGCGATCATTCTCTGAGGCCATGCTGACTCCTGAATTTCCAACGCAGGATTGCGCGACACAGCCCAAAGATGTAACCCAAACGCAAATGCGAGTCAATCGCGTTATCGCAGTGTGGCATCCATTCAGACAGCGCCACTGCAACCTTCGGCGCGCTCTGACGCGCTGATCGAAGCCGAACTAGCGCCAGCGCAGGTTGCTAGGCGGGTAGCCAAACTGGCGCTTGAAAGCCGTCGCGAAGTTCGCCGGCGAGTCATATCCGCACTGGCTCGCCACCTGCGCGACGCCTTGGCCGCGCTCCAGACGCAGGTGTGCCTGCTCCAGCCGTCGTCGGCGCAAGTAGGCGGCTACCGGCAGGCCAAACGCGCTCTTGAAATCCTTGCGCAGGGCGCTGACGCTGGTCCCCGCCAGGCGGGCCAGTTCCTCGAGCCCTGGCGGGTCGTCCAGGCTTGCCTCCAGTACATCGCGCGCACGCGCCATCCGCCGCAGTCCGGGCAAGGCTGGCAGCAGTGGGATGCCCGGTTTGCTGCGGTGACTATCGATCAATCCCAACAGCAAATCATGGGCACGCGCGGCGAGAAACAGCCGGCCCATCTCGCCAGGGTAACTGCTGTACAGCAGGCGCATGGCGTGGCTGCGCAGCGTCGGCATCAATGCCACCTTGCGTGGATCGCAATGTCCGAAATACGCGAGCAGTTGTTGCATCACCTCGTCACCCGCTTCGCGTGCAAGCAACCAGGCGCGGGTCAGGAAAAAGAAAATCCCCGCAATACGGGTGCCAGCGGCGTATCGCCCCTCGAGCAGGCTGCCCTCGCGCGCTGCCAGCGCCCAGCAATGATCGGGCGGCACGGCGAAGTCGTACTGCGGCTGGCCTACATGCCCCGACTGCGCTTCACCGAACAGGGTAAGACCGAGCAGGAGGCCGTCTTCCGGGATGGGATTGGGCAGCACGACGTCCGTCGTGGCCAGCAATTCGCTGCCGATCATGAAGATGCCATCGCCGCTTTGCCAGCGGACCTGACGCAGAATTTTCAACGCGGTCATAAGGAACACTCCACTCCCCCCGTCACGCCGGGCAATTCGCGCCAGGCATTCCGCCTTGCGCTCTGGTGCCAGATTTTTCCTGGCCCTACCTCAAACGTCTTCTGGGCATCTTGCAAAGCCCGTCACGTGGCGAGAAAAAGACAAATCCACAATAATGCGAATGATTATCACTTAGGCTTAAATTAACCTGGAACTCCAACCGCGGGCAAGCGTTATCACGGCGCCTGATCGCAGGAGTCCCAAGGTCTAGCACTGCGCCGTTCGCCGTCACGCCATCCTGGCGTAGCCCACCGAAGGCGCATACAGGGGAGCAAAGGATGAACAGAAGAAAGCGCGAAGCGCCCGCCACGATGTTGGCGTGCCTTTTGTCAGGCACTGCCATGGCGGATGCCACGCCGCGGCAGGCTGCGGAACTGGAACCGTTGGTAGTCACCGCCCAGAAGATGGCGCAGAACATCCTCGATGTGCCGGCCACGGTCGACGCGGTGACCGCCCAGGACCTGGCCTTGCACCAGATCGACAGCCTGGAGGGCATCGACAAGCTGATCGATGGCCTGAGCATCTCCAGCTATACCGGCGGCCAACCGCGCATCTACCTGCGCGGCATGGGTGATGCCTTCGACCTCAGGAACAAGCGGATCGCCGTATACATTGACGGCGTGCCGCAGCTGGACTCGGTACTGCAGGATCCGCTATTGCTGAACAACGTCGAACGCGTCGAAGTCCTCAAGGGGCCGCAAGGTACCCTGTATGGCCGTAATGCCGCAGCCGGCGTGATCAACATCGTCAGCACGCGCCCCGCGGGCAACGCGGTCGGTGGCTTTGCAGGGATAGGCAACCACAACGAGCGCCGTGCCGGCGTCGCGCTGTCGACCGGGCTCRCCAACGACATCGTGATGCTTGGCCTGAATGCCAACTGGCTCAAACGGGACGGCGTCCTGACCAACGTGGCAACCGGCTCACGCGGCAAACTCGATGCGCAGGAACGACGCGGTCTCACGCTGAAGGCCGACATCTTCCCGACCGCTCGGACGGCTGTCTCGATGACGTTCAATCATTTCGAAGACGACAGCGCCCCCTACCTGCAGACATTCGTCGACCCGAAGACGCTGGGACCGATCCGAAGGGAGCGCCTGGGCACGGGCTTCACGCCTGTTGGCTTCTATCAGGTGGACCGGGACACCGAGGGCTACACCAGGACGCGCGGCGACGGCGCCACGCTCAAGCTGAGCCACGACTTCGACGGGTTCCAGATCAACGCCATCACCGGCTACCAGCGAGACAAGCTGCATACCGTCACCGACGCCGACTTCAGCAGCAATCCCTTCTTCAAGTGGGATTTTGACCCGTATACCAACAACCACAAGCAATTGAGCCAGGAAGTGCAGCTGGTAGGCGCGTTCCGTGCCTTGCGCTGGCAGACCGGGGTATTCGCCTACGGCGACCAGACCGACAACAGCAATGTGTTCAAGACCAGCTACGGCAACGTGTTGAGCAATTCGCAGTACCGCACATCCGGCGCCGCCTGGTATGGCCAGACGGACTACGTGTTTGCGAAGGACTGGACTGCGACTCTGGGCGGACGCGTCCAGCGTGACCGACAGCGCTTACGCAACATACAGAACGGCGGCCAGGAGCAATCGAGCGCAGCCTCCTCCGGTACCTACAAGCTCGCTCTCGCGTACGCCTTCCTGCCCACCAATCTGGCTTTCCTGAGCTATGCCACCGGCTACACCCCGGGCGGCGTCAACACCAATCCACAGATGATTGGCGGCCTGCCCGTGGGCCCGTACTTGAGCTACGCGCCGGAGAAGACCAGCAGCATAGAGTTCGGACTCAAAGGGCGTCTGGCCGGCAATCGCCTGGGCTACGCGCTCTCGCTCTACCACACGCTGCTTCGCGACCAGCAGGTGCTGGATTTGACCGATACCCAGGTCAAGAACATCGGTGAAACGCGCTATCAGGGCATCGAACTGGGCACCGACTACCAGTTCGCCGGGCCCTGGAGCGTACACGCAAGCTATGCACTGAACACGACCCGGATCCAGAAAAGCAACGACCCGGCGGCCGTGGGCAAGTCGGTCCCCTTTGTGCCGCGCGACACCGGGCGCATCGGTGTCCAGTATCGCGACCGCATCGCCAATGCCGGCGTGACGCTTCGATTGGACATGAACCATGTCGGCCGGATCCAGGCCGACAGCATCAACAGTTTCGGACAGCCCGGCTACCAGACCTTCAGCTTGAGCGGCAAGGCCGACTTCAAGCGTTGGTGGGTAGGCCTGAATGTCAACAATCTGTTCGACAAACGGTACTACAGCAACGTGATCGCCAACTCGCCGTTCGCAGGCACGCACACGGCACTGTACGGCCAGCCGCGGACAATCCTGCTGACGGCCGGCGCCGCCATCTGATGGCGGCAGCGATGATCGACTTCGCCAGCCTGCCGCGCGGCGGCGGCATCGGCACCAGCTTCGCGCTGGTCCGTGCCTGGCCCTGGCCCCTGGGTCTCGCCTGCCTGGGCACCGCTATCGCCGGCCTGCTGGGCCTGCTGCCGTATCTGGTGGCCTGGATGCTGCTCACATCCGTGCTCGGCAGCCCGGTGTCGCCGTCGTTGTCCGCGTGGCTGATCCCCTCGCTGGTGGCGGGATGGGCGCTACGGCACGTACTCGCTTGCGCCAGCAAGAGCATCGCGCACCGGCTGGCGTTCTCCGCTATCGCGCAACTCAAGCTTTGCCTGCTCGCGAAGCTCGACCGCGTGCGATTGACGTACCTTGACCAGGTGCCGGCGGTACAGCAGAGCCAACTGATCGGTCAGCAGGCTGAGGAGTTGGAAGACGCCGTTGCCCACCTTCTGCCCGAACTGAGCACGGCGACGCTCGTACCGGCGGTACTGGCTGGTCTGCTGCTTTGGGTGGATTGGCGGATGGGACTTGCCTGCCTGCTGCCGTACGTCCTTGCCACCGCGTGCAGCCTGTACTCGATGTCAGTCGGAAAAGCTGCCGGCCAACGCATGATGCAGGCGTGGGGTGTGCTGGTGCAACACCTGCACACGCTCCTGCATCACCAACTGCTCTTGCGTACGTACAACCAGGCTGACACGGCGCAACATCGAGTCGACGATGCGCTGGGCGTTTTCGAGCTGCAATCGACAGCGGCGGTCCGTCAACCGTTGAGCCTCGCTGTGCTGTTCATGGTGCTGGGTACCAGCTCGCTCTCCGCCGCGCTGGCGGTCGGTGGCGCATTGTATGCAAGCGACGCCCTGAGCCTGTCTTCGTTGGCGTTCTTCTGCATCGTTTCCGTTGGCCTGGGCACGCTGTACAGCGATGTCTTCAGCTTCTTTCTTCGCCTGGGCAAGCTCAAAGCCATCTGGAAGGCGGTGTTCGGCCTGCTCGATGCCCCGGAGCAAGTCTGGGGCACGCTGGATACGGTCGAAGCGCCGGCCGGTATCGAGTGGCGGCAGGTCGGCAAACAACACGGCGAACGACATATCTTGTCCGATATCAGCCTGACGGTCGGCCCCGGTCGTTCGCTGGCCCTGGTCGGTCACAGTGGCGCGGGCAAATCCACCCTGGCCAGGCTCCTGCTGCGCTTCGACGACGCTGACACAGGGCAGATCCTCCTCGGCGGCCGCCCCTTGCAGGCGTACAGCGAAACGGCGCTGCGGCGGTCGGTCGCCTTCGTCAGCCAGCAGACCGAGTTGTTCGCCGTCAGCGTGGCCGACAACATCCGACTGGGGCGGCCCGATGCCGACCTGGCGGCGGTGGAGACAGCAGCTCGACTGACGCTTTGCCATGACTTCATCCGCGCCTTGCCACAAGGCTATGACACGGTCCTCGCGCCAGACGGTCGCGACCTCTCCGGCGGCCAGCGCCAACGCCTGGCGCTGGCGCGCGCGCTGATGCTCGACGCGCCAGTCCTGGTACTGGACGAGGCGCTCGCGTTCAGCGACATCGAGAATCAGGTGCAGATTCAGCAGGCGATCTCCCGGCTGGCGCAGGGACGAACCTTGATCGTGATCGCCCATCGGCTGCCAACCGTGCGCGAGCTCGACACCATCGCCGTGATGGCCCAGGGCCGCATCGTCGAGACGGGGCGTCACGAGAGCCTGATCGAGGCTGATGGGGCCTACGCGCTGCTGTGGCGGCAGATCGAACAGGTGCCGCGGGACACGGAGCAAGCCTTATGACGAACTGGTTCCTACGCTTGCTCGACGACTGCGGCATGCGCGCCCAATTTTCGCGTTACATGCTGCTCACGTGGTTCGACATCCTGCTCACCGCCCTGCCCCCGCTGGCCGCCGCCGAATTCATCCGGACAGCCTGGCTTGCGAGCGGCTGGCCGCCGGCCGGCGGCCTGTATCTGGGCGTCGCCGCGCTGGCGCCAGCCATTCGTCTGCTCGTGCAGTGGCGAGCCCGGATGCTGGGGGCGCAAACCGTGTTCAGCGCGGTCACGCTCTATCGGCGGCAACTGGTCCGGCGCGCTCTGGCGGCCCCGCTCTGGCAGCTACGCCGATGGCCGGAAAGCCAGATACTCGAGCGTCTGACCAGCGACGTCCGCCTGGTACAGGAAGGCGTCTTCATCGTGCTGGTGAGGCTCCAGGCCAACCTGCTGCTGGCCGCCATCCTGTTGCTGTACATCGGTTACCACCGGCCGCACCTGCTCGGCGGCTTTCTGCTGGCACTTCTGCCATGCGCGTTGGCGGGGCGCCGCCTGCTGGCTGCGCTCGACCATCGCATGGACAGGCTCACCGAGCACAACGACGCGGTGCAGGACGCCTTGGCGGCCACGCTTGGAGGGATTCGCACGCTCCGTTTGTTTCAGGCGACACGCGTTCCCGGCCTGCAGTTGGATGCCCGTCTGCGCGCGCAACGGGAAGTGCAGCAGCGCAGCGTACCGGCGTTCGCCATTCGCGATCAGATCGTCCATGGTCTGCTTGAGCTGTGCCTCGTGGCTGCCTTGCTGGCGGCGTGGCGGTCGCAGCCGGATGCCAGCCTGGTGGCGGTGCTGCTCGCGCTACCGCTCGCCTACCACAACCTCTGCTGCGCCTGGCAGGAATGGGCGCTGGTGAAATGGACGCGCAAGGCCTGGCAACGTATCCAGCCGGTGGCCGAACTGCAGGGCCAGCCGCAGGGCGATGCGCGTTCCCGCCCGACCGGGTCCGCGGCGCTGACGCTCGACAGCGTGAGCTTCGACTACAGCAGCCGGTCCGTACTGAAAGCGGTCAGCGCCCGCTTCGCGGCAGGCACGCACAACGTCGTCGTGGGACGCAATGGCGCTGGAAAGTCCACGCTGTTGATGGTGCTCGCCCGGCTCTACGACCACGACAGTGGGCGTATTTTACTGGGCGATACCGCGTGCCGGGACGTCCCACTGGAGGCCTGGCGCAGCCACGTTGCCATGGTCCTGCAAGAGACCGCCCTGTTGCCCGGAACCCTGCGTGACAACCTTCTGCTGGGACGTGCGGACGCCGACGATGCGCAGATGCACAGCGCGCTGCGCCTTGCCTGCTGCGATGACCTCCTCAGCCAGTGGCCGCATGGGCTCGACACGATACTGGGGGACGGCGGAACATACGTCTCCGGCGGAGAACGGCAACGCATCGCGATTGCGCGGGCGCTGCTCAAGGATGCACCCGTGGTACTGCTGGACGAGGTCACGTCCGGCCTCGATAGCGTCAACGCCCAACGGGTTCAACAGGCGATCACGGCATTGGCACGCCATCGCACGGTCATCCAGGTCACGCACTCCTTGCAGCAGGCGGTTCACGCCGATCAGGTGCTGGTACTCGTCGACGGCAAGTTCATCGAGACAGGCGTTCACGCCGCACTGCTGCATGCGCAAGGCACCTACGCTGCGCTCTGGGCCGTGTTCCAGCAAAGCCTGAACTGGCGGGTCGCACACCAACACGGCGGTATCGGCACAGCGCTGCGTCCGATTACCTGGCAGCTTCACGAGGACCAGCAATGGAAGGTGAGCAATGAAGACGCTACAGGAAGTGATCCAAGAGCACGCGGAGCAGCAGGCTGAGTTGGTCGTCTATCGGGAGCTGGACAGCCGTGGCATGGAAATCGGCCGAATCACCTTCGCCGAACTCCGCCGACGCGCCACGGCGGTAGCACACTATCTGCTGGCGGAACCGGACCTGGGGCCATCTGTGCTTCTGCTGTTCCCTCCAGGTATCGAATTCATGGTCGCTTTCATCGGCACCATCATGGCCGGCAAGTTAGCCGTGCCTGCCGCCCGACCCGGCGCGGTCGGGTTGAAGCGAGCGCTGCCTCGTCTGGAGCGTATTGCAGGCGACTGTTGCGCCCGCGCCATTCTGGCTGACGCCCGTTTCGTCGATGACATACACGCGCAGGGAGAAGGCCATTGGCTTGTCGAACATCGGTATCGGGCTCTGCCGTGGCCCGTCGCCTCGGTAGACGCTCCACCCCGGCTTCCTGCCTCTTCCCTGGATGCCGTTGCCTACCTGCAGTACAGCTCCGGCTCGACCGGATCGCCCAAAGGGGTGATGATTACCCATCGCAATATCGCAGCCAACACCGCAGCCATCGAGCAACGGATGGGAAATCCCGGCCGCGTGGTTTCGGTGGAATGGATGCCGCATTTTCACGACTACTCCTTGGTCCAGGGCTTGCTGCTCGCCCTCTATGTCGGTGCCGAGCACGTGATCCTGCCGCCGATGACACTGCTGCGGGCGCCGCTGGTGTGGTTGAAGACGGTTTCCACCTATCGCGCATGGCGCAGCGGCGGCCCCAACTTCGCCTACCAGCACTGCATCGACCGGATCGGCGATGCAGACATTGCCGACTTGGATCTGTCGCATTGGAAATGCGCTCATTGCGGCGCCGAGCCGATCAAGGCCGCCACCGTCGAGGCCTTCCTGCGACGCTTTTCTCCTGCAGGGCTGTCCCCGCTGGCATTCCATCCGGGATACGGCATGGCGGAGGCCACGCTATTCGTTGCGAGCGCGCGCCCGGATGATCCCTGGCGCGCAATGCCGGTACGGCCCACCGACAGCCAGGCGCTGACGGTCTCGTGCGGCGTACCTGCAGCGGGACTCGACCTTCGTATCGTCGACCCCAAAGCCCGCCGGGAGCTACCCGAAGGCCAGGTCGGGGAAGTCTGGCTCTCGACGGACAACCCAAGCGTATCCCCTGGCTACTGGCAAGCGGAGGACCTCAATCACGAGGTATTCCGGGCTCGCCTGGGAGGTGGCCACGGGGAATACCTGCGCACCGGCGATCTCGGATATCTGCGTGACGGGGAACTCACTATCAGCGGACGCCTGAAGGATCTCATCATCGTCCAGGGGCGCAACATCGTGCCCACCGATATCGAATGGCTGGCCCAAGCGGAATGCCCAGGGCTGCGTACGGACTGCGGTGCCGCCTTCGCGATGGATGACGCCATGTCGACACAGCTGGTGCTGGTGCAAGAAGCGGACAAACGCTGCCCGGCGGAATGCCTGCCCGGGTACGCGCACGCCATTCAGCGGGTACTCGCCCAGCACCTGGGCCTGACCCTGGACGAGATGGTGTTCATCCGCACCGGCAGTCTGCCAAAAACCTCCAGCGGCAAGATCCAGCGGCGAGCGTGCCGAACGCTGTTCGAACAAGGGGCGTTGCCCATCCTCTTCCGCTACCGGTGCGACGGCTGCGCCGCAGTGCAGTCCCGTCTTGCCGCGCGAAGCGATCCACTGGATGTGCTGCGCGAGCTCCTGGCGACCCAGCTCGACCGTGAACTGGAGCCGTCCGAGTTGGAGCGCAGTCTGTTCGACATCGGAATGGACTCGCCGGCCATCGTGCTATTCCACGAACGAATCCGGCACCGGCACCCCGACTGGTCCCTGGACGTTACCGATCTTTTTCAGTGCGCCTCCCTGACGAACCTCGCTGACCATATCGGTAGAAGCCCGGCTGCCGGCGTCGACGTGAGCCATGGAGAACGTGCCAGATTGACCCAGCAGCGCAACCGGCGGCGCATGACCGGCATGCATGACAACGGACTGGAGCTGAAATGAATGCCACCGAGGATCTCCTGGCAAAACACCCCGATGCGATCGCGATCGTTGGCATGTCCGGACGCTTCTCGGCCGCACCAGACCTTGCGGTCTTCTGGGAAAACCTGTGCGCGGGCCGGGAAAGCCGGGAAGTCTACAGTCGCGAGATGCTCGAAGCCCAAGGCGTGAGCGCGGCGTTGCTCGACGACCCCGCTTATGTCAGCGCCGGCATGCCGATGGCCGATATCGACTGCTTTGACGCCGAGTTCTTCTCGATCAGTGCCAAGCAGGCGACCTGGATGGATCCACAGATACGCTTGTTCCTGGAAGTCTGCTGGCACGCAATGGAAGATGCCGGCTACGACGTGAGCCGGCTTGGCACCCAGCGTGTCGGGGTCTTCGCAGGCTCCAACCCGGCGGTCTACCTGTGGCAATACCATCTGGGAAAACTAAGAGACCCCAACCTCGCGCAGTGGCTGGAGATCCTCACCGGCAATGACAAGGACTATCTGAGCACTTGGGTAGCCTACAAGCTGGGGTTGCGCGGTCCCAGCTTGAATATTCAGACCGCATGCTCGACATCCTTGGTCAGCGTCGCGACGGCCTGCCACAATTTGCTGGCCTATCAATGCGACATGGCGCTGGCAGGAGCCGCCGGGTTGACGCTGCCGCACGGCCAAGGCTATCTCTATCAAGCCAACACCATATTGTCGCCGGATGGACGTTGCCGCCCTTTCGATGCCGATGCCACGGGCACGGTCATGGGAAGCGGCGTGGCCGCTGTCGTACTGAAACGATTCGAGGACGCCGTGCGCGACGGCGACCACATCGATGCGCTTGTACTGAGCGCTGCCGTCAACAATGACGCGCAACGCAAGATGGATTTCATGGCGCCGGGAGTCGACGGCCAGGCCGAGGTGATCCGCATGGCGCATCGCCTGGCCGAAGTCGCCCCGGACAGCATCGACTACGTGGAGGCGCACGGTACCGGTACGCGCCTGGGTGACCCCATCGAGGTTCGGGCGCTGCAACTGGCCTTCGGCACAGGCGATCACCGCCTGCGTCCATGCGCCATCGGCGCCGTCAAAAGCAACCTCGGGCATCTCAATACCGCCGCAGGTATGGCCGGACTGATCAAGACGGTCCTCGCGCTGCGCCACGAAATACTGCCACCAACCCTGCACTACCGCAGCCCCAATCCGCAATTGGCCTTGGAGGAAAGCCCATTCTTCATCAATGATCGACTGCGGCCATGGCCGCGTGAGTCCGGCCGCGCTCGCCGCGCCGGGGTCAGCACCTTTGGCTTTGGCGGCACCAACGCGCACGTCGTGCTGCAGGAGGCGCCAGCCACGGATCGAATGAACGAATGCACAACGCCGCAACTGTTTACACTGAGCGCGCGCGATCCGGCGGCCCTGGAACGCTATCGGCAACAAGTCGGCGCCTGGCTGGCAGACCGGGGCCGGACCGCCAGCCTCGATCAGCTCTGCTTCACCGCGGCGAGGGGACGCAGGCTGCTTTCCCACCGCCTCGCCGTGGTCGCGAGCAATACCGGCGAGCTCGCTGTTGCTCTCTCCACCGCGTCTGGCACGCAAGCCAGGTCAGGTGGCAAGACGGCCTGGGTCTTCACGGGCCAGGGGGCGCAATACGAGGGCATGGCGAGCGGACTGTACGACCATGAGCCAGCGTTCCGCGAAGCGGTCGACAATTGCTGCCGCGCCCTTCCGGACGGCAATGCGCTGCCGATCGCCGATTGGCTGTCCGGGCGCCTGCCGGTGGCCGAGGCATTGATGCGCGCCGCAAGCTTGCAGCCGCTCCTGTTCACTGTCCAGTACGCATTGGCTGCGGCATGGCGTCGGGCCGGCGGCGAACCGGACGTCCTGCTTGGCCATAGCCTGGGCGAATATGTTGCCGCCAGCCTGGCAGGGGTGATGCCGTTGGACACCGCCATGGCGATGGTTTGCCTGCGCGCACGCTTGCTCGACAGCCTGCCTGCCGGTGGCGGCATGCTCGCCGTGCGAGCGCCTGCGGCGACCGTCCATGGGTATCTGCGCGATGGCTTTGCGCTGGACGTGGCGGCCGACAACGGCCCCCAGCAGGTCGTGGTGTCCGGCGGCGTCGAAGAGCTTGCCAGGCTGAGTCAGGCCTTGGCACAGGCACAGGTCGAGTCCGTTGCCTTACCCGTCACGCACGCTTTCCACTCGCGCCTCCTCGACCCCATCCTGGACGCATTCGAGTCCGGTCTGCGCCACTTCGCCTATCGGCCGCCGGCCATTCCGATGCTCAGCAATCTGAGCGGCAAGCTGCTCGAGCAGGCACCGGATGCGCGCTATTGGCGCGATCACCTGCGGCAGTCCGTGCAATTCTGCGCCATGACAGAGCAGTTGCCGGGGCTGGGCGTCGCGCGGGCGCTGGAGATCGGCCCCAAGCCTTTGCTCTGCACAATGATCGGTCGTGTGCTGCCGCATGGATGTGTCCCCGGTCTGGTGGAAGATGCGTCCGGCCATACTGCATGGCTACGGCAGGTCGGGCATGCGTTCTGCACCGGCATGCTGGCCAACGTCGAGGGGCTGTTTACCGAGGGACGGCGTATCTCCTTCCCGGGGTACCCGTTTGCGAAGTCGCGTTTCTGGGCTGCCGAAGAAGCAGGCCATACCGCTGTCTCCCCGCCCGTCTCTGCCGATCAGCCCGCCGCAAGCGCGCCGCGGAGTGATCCGCTGTTCGACCTCGTAGCCGATTACTGGCGTGTGGCACTGGGTAGCGCTTCGCTCAGCAGGCAGAGCGACTTCTTCATGCTCGGCGGCAACTCCCTGGCTGCCATTCAGATCCGCGCGGCCGTCCAGCGCGACCTTGCGATCGATCTGCCGATGGCCCGGATGATGAAGATGCGCACCTTGGGAGAGGTGGTCGACGCCATTGCCGCAGTGCTGGAAGCGGAAGTGGAAAACGAGGAGGACGTATGAATGACAATCTCTCCGTCCAGGCGCGCGCCCTGCTCGATCGACGCCTCGCCGGACGGCACGCCGACTCGGCAACGACGCGCCTGCCCGTACTGCGCCCCGATCCGCGCAACCGCTACGCGCCTTTCCCGTTGATAGACATGCAGCAGGCCTACTGGATCGGTCGCCAGGGCGATGACCAGTCAGGTATGCACTACTACATGGAGTGGCGCACCACGGACTTCGACTTTGCGCGGTTTTGCCTGGCGTGGGAGCGCATGGTGGCCCGCCACGACATGCTTCGCGTGGTAATCACCGCGGACGGCCAGCAACGCATCCTTGAGCATGCGCCTGGCAATGGTCTGCCGGAGCGACACGATCTGAAGCACCTGTCACCCACCGGACAGGAAGAAGCCCTGTCCGCGAAGCGTGATGCACTCGCCCACTTCAAGGCCGATCTCACACYGTGGCCTCACCACCAGTTGCATTGGTGCGACCTCGGCGGCGGAAAAGGGTGCCTGTTGATGAGCCTCGATATCTGGTGCATCGATGGCCATGGCGTGCAGACATTGGTCAACGAACTGGCCTGCACCTACACCGATCCGGCTTGCGCACTGCCGGCCATCGCGATGACTTTCCGCGACTACGTGCTGGCAAGCCAGGCCTTCGAACAGGGGCCGGTCTATGCGCAGGCATTGGCCTACTGGCGAGAGCGCCTGGCCAACCTCCCTGCGGCACCCTCGCTGCCGCTGGCCAGTGCGAACGAGATATCGTCGCCGCCGACGTTTGCGCGATGCGACATGACCCTGACGGAGATGCAGACCCTGGCCATCCGCGCATTGGTTGCCGACCAGGGATTGACGCTCGCAACGCTTCTGGCCGCCTGCTATGCGGAGGTGCTGGCACGATGGTCGAGCAGCCGGCATTTCGTCTTGAACATGCCCCGCTTCAATCGCAAGCCGATCCACCCGGACATCTGTTCTGTGTTGGGGGAGTTCGCGACGTTCACACTGCTGGAGGTCAAGCTGAACCCCCGCCTCAGCTTCGGCGAGCGCATCGCGGCCATGCAGGAGCAACTGTGGCACGATATGGAGCACGACGCCGTATCCGGTGTGCGCGTGCTCCGCGAGCTCAATCAGCGCAGCGGAGGCCTCAACCACGCGCCAGCGCCGATTGTCTTCACTTCCCTGCCGGAGGTCGCCGGTGGCAGCGACAACGTGCGCCGCGAAGCCGCTGCCCTGGGGGAACTGACGTTCAGCCTGAGCCAGACGCCTCAGGTCTGGCTGGACTGCCAGTACTACCAGGAGGCTGGGCGCCTGCGCCTCAACTGGGACTATCTGGCGGGGCGCTTCCCGACCGGGATGGTCGAAGACATGTTCCGCGCGTTCGCCGACCTCGTTCAACGCCTGGCTGCACAAAACGGCGAACGTGTACTGCAAGAGACCAAGGTGGCCGTCCTGCCGGCGGAACAACTCGCGCAGCGTCGGGTAGCCAATACCACCGGGCGGACATGGCCGCAGGTGCCGCTGGCCGAGCGTTTGACGACGGCCGCCGCGCGCTGGCCCGACAACCTCGCCCTGGTTGCCGACGGGCAGTCGTTGAGCTATCGCCAGTTGTTCGAGCGGGCCGGCGCACTCGCACTCCTGCTGCGCGACGGCAGTGGTCGCGTCGCCATTCGACTAGGCAAGAGCGTCGATCAGATCGTCGGCACCGTCGCCTGCCTGCTCGTCGGGCGCTGCTACGTACCGCTCGACATAGAGCAACCCGAGCAACGACAGTACGAGATCGCGAAGCAGGCACGTACCGAACTCGTGCTGACCAGTGACAGGCTGCCCGCCTGGGGCGGGATCGGTCGTGTGCTGGCCGCCGGCCAGTGGCCGGATAGCCATGCCGGGCCGCTCGTGATCGACCACGCCTGGCGCGCGGAAGCCGAAATCTACCTGCTGTTCACTTCCGGTTCGACAGGGCAACCCAAAGGGGTGCCAATTTCTCAGCGGGGCGTGATCAACCTGCTGGAACACAACGCCAAGTGGCTTGGGTTGACGGCAAGCGACCGTGTCTTCGGCGTCTCGGCCCTCCATCACGACATGTCGGTGGCCGAACTGCTGGGCAGCCTGACCCAGGGCGCGGCACTGATCCTCCCCGGACAGGCCGAGCGGCGCGATCCTGCGCGGTGGCTCGCGCTCATGCAGGCACATGGGGTCACCTACTGGAGTTCCGTTCCGGCGCTGGCAGAGATGCTGCTGGACAGCGCAGACCAGCAGCGAACGATTCTGTCCACGCTGCGTCAGGTCACGCTGGGCGGCGATTGGTTGCCCATCAACATCGGCGAGCGATTCCGCCGGGTCGCGCCAGGCGCCGCAGTCCATAGCATCGGCGGACCGACCGAGATCACAGTATGGAATATCACTCACACGCTCCAGCCGGCGGACGGGCATCGGGCAAGCATCCCCTATGGGAACCCGATTGCCAACAGCCGCTACTACGTTGTCGACGAAGACGACGACGATTGCCCGGTGTGGGTATGCGGCGAGATGGTCTGCGCTGGCGACGGCGTCAGCCCCGGCTACCTGGAGCAGGACCTCAACCGACCCGATGCCTTCGGCGCACTGGACGGGCGCGAGGCGCACTGCTATCGCACTGGCGACCTCGGCCGTTACATGCCGGATGGCAGCCTCGAGTTCGTTGGTCGGCGCGACAGCCAGGTCAAACTGCACGGCGTTCGCATTGAACTGGGCGAGATCGAGGGCGTGCTGCAACGCCATCCCGCAGTGAACCGGGCCGTGGTCGAACTGCGCGACGTCCCGCACCAGCGCCTGGTCGCCTGGTTCGACGCAGACGTGGATGAGGTGGCACTTCGGGCGCATGCCAGCAGGTACTTGCCTGCTACGATGGTGCCCAGCCTGTGGCAGCGCTGCGATGATTGGCCGATCAGCGCCAACGGCAAAGTGGATCGGCGCGCCTTGTCCTCAAAGGCGCTGCAAATCGATCCGCCTTTGGCCGCGCAAGATCTGCGGGGACCGCTGGAGCAATGGCTGGCGGCTTGCTGGGCGCAGGTCTTGCAGCGGGAAGTGACATCCAGGGAGGCCAATTTCTTCCATCTGGGTGGCGATTCCCTCCTGGCCGTGCGCATGCTCGGCACCATCGAGGCGCAGTGCGGCGTGCGCCTGGCCGCCCAGCAGATCTTTGCTACGCCGACCCTGTATCGGCTCACCGAACAGATCGAGCATCAGTTGACTGCGCAGGGACGGTCGACCGATGCCTGGAGCCCCGTCACAACGACCGGCTTCCCACCCCGTGACGGCCCGACCGCGCCCCTGTCCTGGTCTCAGCGAGGACTGTGGCTGATCGAACAGCGGCAGCCTGGAAGCGCTGCCTATACGTTGCCGCTGTTCTTCGCCCTGGACGGCCCGGTGCATGTAGCGAGCCTATGCGAGGCCGTGAATACGGTGTTGGCTGGACACGAGATTTTGCGCAGCCGCTTCGGCTTTGACACCACGGGCTTTCGGCCGTACTTGCTGCCGGATGCCGCGCCGCCCCGGTTGCATGTGATCGCGCTGTCGCCCGATCAAGATGCAAAGACCTGGATGGAAGCCTTCACCCGACAGGGTTTCGATCTCGCTGCCGGCGTAAGCGCTCGCGCGGCGCTGGTCGATGCCGGACCGGGGGGATGGCTGCTGGCGTTCCAGTTCCACCACATCGTGTTTGACGGTTGGTCGGCCGGTGTTTTGATGCAACAGGTAGCGCAGGCCTATGCCGCACAGTTGGACGGCGAGGCCGCCGTCCCGCTCGCGTATCGATTCGGCGATTTTGCGAACTGGCAACAGAGCCAGGGAGAAGACCTTGCAGCAAAGGCGTTCTGGGAACGTGCACTGATCGACCTGCCAATATTGTCATTGACCACCGACAGGCCTCGCCCCGCGCAAATGGCGTGGACTGGTAGCAGCGTGAGTCTTGCCATCGACGAGAAGCTGGTGCTCCAGCTGGAAGCGTTGGCAACCCGGCACGATGCCACGTTGTTCATGGTGCTGTTGAGCGCATACCAACTACTCCTCGGGCGCTACAGCCAGCAGAACGATGTGGTTGTCGGGACCTATGTGGCCGGACGTGGCCATCCCGCCAGCCTGGACATGCTGGGCTGCTTTGTGAACAACGTGATCATGCGCACGCCATGGGAGCCGGAGCAGTCATTCGAGAGCTTCCTGCGCCAGAACCGCGAACGGATCATTGCAGCGCTGGCGCACCAGCACTACCCGTTCGAGCGCCTTGTCGCCCAAGCCGGGACACTGCGTGACGATAGCCGCCATCCGCTGTACCAGGCAGGCTTTGCCATGCAACCGAGGCATCGGTGGCCCACGCTCGCTGGAGGCCTTCGACTGCGGCAACTACCGCCGCCGCTTCATACCGCGCACATGGACATCGACCTGTACGTGGTGCAGGACGCGGGAGGCCTCTGGCTGGAACTCAACTATCTGACCGGCCTGTTTGATGGCGACCGGATGCAACGGTTCCTTGAGCACTACCGCTGCCTGCTCGAAGCGATCGTCGCACGGCCGCAGGAGCAGCTGGTGAATCTGCGCTATTGGCCCGAACAGTGGGCCCTTCCCTCACCTGCACGATCCAGCGTCACGATTGACCTGCCTGAACGGTTGCTTCGTGGTCTGCAGCAAGGTGGCGATCGTTGTGCGTTGTACGACCGTGGCGAGCCGACCAGCTTCGCGCAGTTGCTCGCGCGTAGCCAGGGCCTGGCGGCGGGCCTGCGGGCCCGAGGCGCCGGACCTGGTGTGGTGGTCGGTGTCCACCTGCCGCGCTCCTCCCCGCAGATCTGCACCATGCTGGCCATTCTGTTCGTCGGTGCAGTCTATCTGCCGCTGGATCCCGACTATCCGCCTGCGCGTATCGAGGCCATGCTGTCCCAGGCCAGGCCGGCAATCGTGGTCAGTGATGCGGCGCTAAAGCAAGGGTTGCCGACGCCCTATGCCCGTGTTGTCATCGCGTGGCGGACCCTGGAGGCGCCCGGCCCCGCGACACCCCTGTGCTGCCAGCCGCTCCCGCACGCGCCGATGCATCTGTTGTTCACTTCCGGCTCGACCGGAGCACCGAAGGGTCTGTTTGGAAACTGGCTTACCGCGCAGAGCCGGACGCGGTGGTTGGCGCAGACCTATCCGCTGCATGCCGACGATTGCTGCGCGATTCGCACGCCGCTGAACTTCGTTGATTCGATCTGGGAGATCCTGGACCCGCTGCTGGCGTCATGCCCATGCGTCGTGGTGCCCGGCGACCTGGTCATTGACAGTCGTCGACTGCTGTCGCTGATGCGCGAACAGTCGGTGACGCGCATGGTGGTCGTCCCCAGCCTCATACGCAGCTGGTTGCGCGACGCCGCCGATGTCCTCGCCTCGTGGCAATCGCTGCGCCTGCTCCTGAGCAGCGCGGAAGCCGCGAACGCGGAAGAGATCGGGATGCTGTATCTGGCCTTGCCGGGCCTGCGTTTCGTGAACTGCTACGGTAGCTCGGAGGTCGCGGACGTCACCGCCTACGAGTGGCCGCGACCGCCGTCGCGGGACGACGAGCTTGTGCTCGGCAAACCAATCCCGGGCAACCGGATTCATCTGCTCGACAAGTGGGGCCAGGTGGTCCCCCCGGGGAACTGCGGGCATATTCACGTTGGTGGCGATCAAGTGTTCTCGGGTTACTTGGGGCAGGCGCGGCAGCCGGACGCCGCGTCGGGTATCGCGCAGGTTGGCCCATTGTTCGCCATGGGCGACTGGGGCCATCAACGTGTGGACGGTGAGCTCGCGTTCCGGGGGCGGCTCGACGACCTTGCGAAGATCCGCGGAAACCGGGTCGAACTGGCCGAAGTGAACCACCACCTTGGCGCCGCGATGTCCGGGGGGCATGCCGTGGCACTCGTTGCGCCGGATCCTCACGGCGGCATGCAGCTGGTCGCCTGGGTGGAGGCGCCGATTGATTCCCGCCCCATGCTGGCCGCAGAGGTCCGCGAGGCACTGGCGCGGCGACTGCCGGGCTATATGGTGCCGACGCGGATTGAAGCAATTCCCCGCTTGCCCCGCATGCCCAATGGAAAGATCGACCGCGCTCGCTTGCTGGATAGCTTGATGTGGTCGAGCGATGCCCCCTCTTACACACTGAGCGATGAACAGCGGCGCCTTGCCGAATTGGTCGCTCCACTGATCGGCTGCGACGTCGCAAGTCTGGATCCGCGACGCGGGCTCTACGAAATGGGCCTGAACTCCCTGTCGTTGGCAAGCCTTCACGCCAGACTGCACGCGGTCTATCCCTCTGCTTCCGGGCTGACCCTCACGGAATTGTTCCAGTACAGCACGCTTGAGCAACTGGCGCGGCGCCTGGAAGGCACCGTCGAGGATGAATCCGTTGCCGCGTCCGCCGTGACACGCTCCGGGCGTGTCGAGCGGTTCAAACATCGAATTCGGGACGATGGGGCCAAGGACGACATATCGTGAGTTTGAACCATCTGAATTCATGGACGGCTGATAGCGAGCGGTCTTGGGCGGCGCAGATCGACGAGCTGATCCGGCGACACCGTCTCGATAAGCCTCCCCCCGAACACGATCGATCCCGAGCCAGCGGGATACCGCAGGTACCGCATCAGGCAGTGGCGCTGGACCAGTACCTGGAGCGATTGCAACAGGATGGATTGGCCTGCGCCGCACGGATGCACCAAGGGCGGTGCCTCGGGCATATGACATCGCCTCTGCCTGGCTTTATGCCGCAGTTGGCCAGATTGATCGCGGCGCTCAACCAGAACCTGATGAAAACCGAATCGTCAGGTCAACTGACCGCCCTTGAGAAGCGAACGCTGCTCATGCTGCACCGGACTGTCTTTGGCCTGGGAGAATGCGCCTACGACGCGATGGGTTCCGACAGCCAGAGCACGCCCGGCCTGATCACGAGCGGCGGCACGGTGGCGAACGTGACCGCGATGTGGTGCGCCCGCAAGCGGAGTCTCGATGGACCCGACGGTTGGTGGCGCGAGCTGCAGCGCCGGGGCTACCGCGACGCCGTGGTCATCGGGTCGCAATTGATGCACTACTCGTTTGAGAAGGCCGTGGACCTTCTTGGGCTGGGCACCAACGGTCTGATCAAGGTCGAGGTGGACCAACATGGGTCGATACGTCTGGACCGGCTCGACGAGGTTCTTGCGTTCTGCCATGCGCATCGGCGAAAGGTGCTTGCCATCGTCGGAATCGCCGGCAGCACGGATTTCGGCAGCGTCGATCCGCTGGGGGAACTGGCAACGCGCGCCCGCATGGAGAACGCCCACTTCCATGTCGACGCGGCATGGGGTGGCCCCATTCTTTTCGCGGACAAGCACGCGGAGCTACTGTCCGGCATAGAGTTGGCCGATACCGTGACACTGGACGCGCACAAGCAACTCCTGACGCCAGTAGGATGCGGGGTTCTGCTGTATCGGGAGCACCCTCTTTCGCGGACGGTCATGGCGACGGCTCCCTATGCGGTACGCCCGGGCTCGGCGGACGCCGGACGTTTCACGCTGGAGGGATCGCGGCCGGCCAACGTGATCTATCTGCATGCGGCATTACATCTGATCGGTCGGCAAGGCTTCGCGCAATTGATCGAGCACAGCTTCGAGCGGGCCAGGCGCCTGGCCCGGTGCATCACCGCTCGCAAGGAACTGGAACTGCTGCAAGAGCCGGTCAGCAATCTCGTCGTCTTCCGTTATCTGCCAGCACATTGCCGCTCCGGAGCCGGCCGCGCATGCGAGACGGCCATCAATCAGCTGAACACACGCTTGCACAAGGCGCTGCGCCGTTCCGGAACCGCGTTCCTCTCCCGTACGGAACGAGCGGTTCCCGGGCGCGAGGGCCCAATGACGGTCATGCTGCGCGCGGTAATGTTCAACCCTTTGTGCGAGTTGGGTGACGTCGAACCGCTGCTCGACGAGGTCGTGGCGATCGGCGGGCATCTGGACGTTCCTGGGCTTGAACAGGATTACGCCGTGGAGCATGTCGATGGATGAGTTCAGGAGCACCATAGTCCCGCGAAAGCGCGACGCGATGAGGATGTACTGCCTGCCGTGCGCTGGAGGTAGCGCTGCGTTGTATAGAGAATGGGACGCCTTGATGCCGGATTGGATCGCGGTGTGTCCTGTCGAGTTGCCGGGGCGCGGCAGACGGTTCGGCGAACCACTTTGTTCGGATGCCCGGTTACTTGCCGCATCGCTGTGCGAGCAAATCCGAGCCGAGGGATCGAAACCCTTCATCCTGTTCGGACACAGCATGGGAGCGCTGTTGGCCCACGAGATCGCGCTGCAGATGCACGCAAGCGATCGCCTGGCACAACTGGCCTTGCTGATCCTCTCAAGCAGGGAACCACCCCACTGCCGCACTGGCGTCGACGAAAGCAGGAGCGCGTTGCCCGCACCGGAGTTTCTCGCGCACGTGCGACGCTACGGCGGTCTGGCGCCCGCTCTGGAGGAAAGCACTGAACTTCTGGAGCTCTTCCTGCCCGTGCTGCGCAACGACTTCGCCCTGGTGGATCGCTACCATTTCAACGCAGCGGCACCATTGGCCTGCCCGTTGCTTGCGGTCGGCGGCGATTGCGAGCCGGATTTCGCCCCGCGTCAACTGCGGGCCTGGGAAGACTACAGTCGACATTGGCTTGGTGCGCGTTGCTTCGCCGGCGGCCACTTCTACTTCAGCGATCCCTCCACACGCGCACGGCTGCTGGACTGCGTTCGACTGACCGTCGCGGAGCATTGCATTGGCCATTTGACCTGGTGAGTACAGGAGCGTGCCGTGCCGCAGGTGACAGGAATCCGCGTCTGGAACAAGGCCGGCGGTGCCCGCCATCGTACGCAGGAAGGTGCAGTGAGAGAGTTCGAATCAGTGGTGAGCGCAAATCCGGGTGGGTCGTCGAGCCGGAGCGAGGATGGCGATTCGCTTGAGCACTGCCTGGCTCTGCCGCCTGACGTCCGCCTCAGTAGCCTGCCAATACAACCTTTCGCTTGCGTCACGCCCAATTTGTGGCGGCTGCCTGCAAGCCTGCGCAGCGCGGCGCCGAAACGACAGCGTGAGTTTCTTTCCGGTCGGGACTGCGCGCAACTGGCACTGAGCCTTGCCGGATGTCCGGCTGGTCCGGATTTACCCATGGGCCCGGACAGATTGCCGGTCTGGCCGACGGACTGGCTCGGGAGTATCAGCCATTGCGCAACGATGGCATGTGCCCTGGTTGCCCCCAACGCCCGCTATAAGGCGCTTGGCGTTGACGTCGAGTGCATCATGTCCGAAGACCTCAGCACAGCGCTTGGGGCAATGGTTGCGACAGAGAGTGAACTGGCCCATTTCTCCGCACTTGGACGTCCTCTTCGCGTGACTTTGCTGTTCTCTGCAAAAGAGGCGCTGTTCAAGGCGTTGTACCCGGATGTCAGACGCGTTCTGGACTTCGACGCCGCACGGTTGTGCTTTGTGACGGCGCACGCGATGGCACTTCAGTTGACCTCCGACTGGAGCAACATGTGGCGGGCGGGCAGCGTCCTTGGCGTACGCTACGCCATTCGCGAAGCCCTGGTCTATACCGCCGTGCTTTCTCGTTGACGACGGGGTCTTCACCGTCCGCAATTCGGCGACGGACGCCCAAAAAAAGACCCCGATAGCAGGGATACGATCGGGGTCAACGGGAAGTGCCCTTCCGAATGTCATCGCGAGCATGATTTGCTCCCTTCACGGGATGTCAAAATCCCCAAGCGAATAATCCGGAAAGCCACGGGCACTCTGAGGCGACGGGAGTGACACCTCATGGAACAGCGAGTGATAAGGCAATCGGGATCGTTCCAGCTCGCCGCGGCGTGCCCCATGTCATAGGGCTTTCACCGGGAAAAGCAGCGCTCCCGAAAACCATGTGCGAGATCCTACCCGTCCCAGACTTTAGCGAAAAGGGCAGAAACCGCTTTTCGGATTATTCCTATGCCGCTCCAACGCCCTGTGCCCATAAGGCGTAAGTGATCGACTTGCGATTATTCATTTCGTGGCGAGTTCGAAGCCAAGCTGAATATCGGTCGGTCGGTGTAGCGCCAGACGACAGTGCTTTCCCAGGGGCGAATCGGACGCACGTGCCAAGTACCCGCCAAGCTACGCCCGCGTCAATGCGGGAGGGAGTACGACGGCAACAACGCACACCTGGTGATCGACGTCGGCCATCTTGCGACCGACTGGGTCGTGGCACGCGGTTTCATCATTGGTGACACCCGAAGTGGCGGTGTGCCGGGTGTCTATCTCCCCAGATCGGCGCCGTATACGTATACGCACATCGCTCAATGGGGCGAAATCGCCATATATGTTACGTTAAGAGCACTAAAGGTCCGCAAAATGGCCGGATAAGTCGTTAGTGCCCCACTCGAAAGAAGGTAAACGTGACGTAAACTTCTTGCGGTTTACGTATACCGAGGCTATTCTACGCCAAATCGTTAAACCGACGGAAACCGTCGAACCGTGGCTTTTAGATCGTTTCTAGGGAATCTCCAAGACTTATGGCCAGAACTAGCCTACTTAAAGCGGATCTTCCGCGTCCCGACAGCATGGCGGATGGAGCTTTGACCATTGACGGTCTTGCTCAAGTCGCCTCACAGGCGAACGACGTATTCGGACAGATCCGCGACGCCATGCTGGAGCCTTACCCGAGAAAGATCGCGCCTACGTTTACAAGCACTCAGATCGCAAGCCTATGCGGCATCGATAAAGCGAGGTTTCATTATCTGGCCACCAAGGGGGGAATGCCACCTGGTAACTCGCAGGGTAACGGAAGATCGAAGATCTTCACCCTTGAGGATGCCATTACCTGGGTCAAAAAGGCTTCCGGCCGGATGGAACGCCCTGCCGGAAGCCGCGGCCGCGTGATAACGGTCGGCAACTTCAAGGGCGGCGTGGCAAAGACGACTACCGCCGTTTGTCTGGCCCAGGCACTGACCCTCCTGGGCCGCAAGGTGTTGCTTGTTGATTGTGATCCACAAGGCACAGCAACACAGCTGTGCGGCTGGGCGCCGGACGCAGAGATCGATGAGGGACAGACGCTCCTGCCGTTGATCTACGGTGACGAGGAGACGCTGGATTATGCGGTCCAATCGACTTATTGGCACAACCTGGATCTGATCCCCGCCTCGTCTGCATTGTTYGACGCCGAGTTCGAGATTCCGTCGAAGGTACTGTCTCAGTCGGGCTTTGAATTCTGGGACATTTTGAGGAAGGGACTGCTGCCGCTTGCGGACAAGTACGACGCTATCGTTATCGATACCCCGCCGGCGCTTAGCTACATCACGATCAATGCGCTGATCGCGTCTGACGGCATTCTTATGCCCTGTCCCCCCGACGGCCTGGATTTCGCGAGCTCCACACAATTTTGGCATCTTTTCTCCGATATCGCGAAGAAGCTGCCTGGCGTGCTGGAGTCGAAACGCTTCGACTTCCTCAATATCGTTTTGACCAAGGTTAAGGCTGACGCTGTCTCCCGGGTAGTTCGTGAGTGGATGGTCAAGGCCTATGGCTCTCGGGTACTGGATATTGAGATCCCCGAATCGTCCGTGCCTAAGGGCGCTTCAGCGCAACTCTCGACCGTCTACGACCTATCCAAGCCGGATGGGAGCGTCGAGGCATATAACCGCTTCCGTGAACCGCTCGATCGGCTTGCGCAGCATGTCGACGACAAGGTAACGAGAGCTTGGAAAAATGAGGAATAAATAATGGGTATCGGCGATAAATTGCTCGCAAAGACCGCCAATGTATCGGTCAAAGCGAGCGCTGCTCCCGCCCCTTTGGACGCAACCGCAAAGACTTCGCCTGGCCGCATGCTTGCGGTCCAGTCTGCGGTTGCGGCGGCAGAGAAGCGCGCGGCCGAATTGGAGTGGAGTCTTGGTAAGCCCATTGAGGTCCCGCTCGCAGATATTGTTGAAGTCCCGCAACGGAGAAGGAAGCTCACCGAAGAGCAGTATGGCGAGTTGAAGGCGAACTTGCAGAGGAATCCGCTCGTTCATCCGATCGCCCTCTTCCGGCGTCCTGACGGGACCCTCGAACTGATAGCCGGGCACAATCGATTCCACATTTTCGAGGAACTCGGTCGCCCAACGATCCCAGCTATCTTCGTCGACCTGAGGGACAACGAAGAGCATGAACTGGCCGCGTTCTATTCGAACCTGCTATCCCCTTCGCTTCCCGATTTTGAGAAGTTCGAGGGCTTCTATCGTCATCAGCAGCAGACTGGCCTCAGTCAGCGCGAGATTGCCACTGCGGCTGGGGTCAGTGAGGCGCAACTGACGAAGCTCTTCGCGTATTCCCGGCTTCCTGAGGAAGTGCTGCAAGTCCTTCGGGACGCGCCCGATTCCAGTTGTCTTGGAGCGAACGCCGCGTACGAATTAGCGGCGCTTGTGGCCGAACGTCCAGAGCGTCGGGCACTGGTCATCGAAGCGGTGGGACGACTAGCCAAGGATCCCAGGTTCACACAGAAGCAGGCTTTGGCATTTGTGACCGCGACTGAGAAGACGCCGCGGACGGCCCCCGAGACACGCACCATCAAGCAGGGCAAGAAGCAGGTATGCACCGTGACGACCCGGAACGGTGTGATCGCCTTTCGTTTCAAGGATGCGACCGATGCCCTGAAATGGGAGGCGCGTCTTGCCGAGTATCTGGAAAACGAAATGACACAACATAAAGATGCGGAGTAAAGCCATTTTTACCTACGCAAAGGCAGCGCTATGACCTGACCGTATAGGGAAAGCATCCCAAAAAGACAAAGGCCTGGGCGGGAACCCAGGCCTCTGCTTGGTGGAGATTGCTTGCACAGATCCACACCTACGCTGCCGGCGGGAACCGGAAGCGCTCTTCTTCAACGAGAGTGTTCAGTGTAGCCACTGATTTGTGCGAGTCAAGCTCCGGAGGGCATTCGCCCTTAAATATTGGAGTTGATATGACTATTGCGCAACGCTACGCGTACGGCAAGGCAGCTGCTTGCCCTCGCACTCTCCCTCTTGAACTCATCAACGCCCGTGCTGCGGCGTTTGACCCGCTCAATTGCCTGGACCTGGGAATAACCGCCAGGCGCGTATTGTTCGGAATCCTCGCGTTCTTCAATGTTTCCCGGCCTGGTGGTTCGATCTGGCCACGCCGGGATCGCCTTCGTGCAGAATCGCTTCTCAACAGCGAGTCTTCTCTCTACCGCGGTTTAAATGACCTCGAATCGAAGGGGTATGTCAGCCGAGAGCAGATCCGGATCGCCCAGAATGGACGTTTCCACATCTCCCCCATTCATTTGACTGAGAAGGCACTGGTCCTGCTTGGCCTGAACGGTTGGCGGAAGCAGGACCGTCAGCGAGTTATCCACAATAGGCCGTCTGTCAGGGTGGAAGACGGCCTATATAAGGAACATACCAATGAGCAGAAATCTTTACAGAAATCAGTCCCAGGGGAGGCTGCCTCAGAGATCGATCGAAGCACTCGGCTTCCGGTTGCTTTGCTCTGGCTAGTAGCGCTAGGTTTGACACCGCAAGCCGTTTTCTCGCTGATGGGCGTTGCAAAGAAGCACAGCAAGCGACTTCAGGATGTGGCTGAAGTTTGCCGGGGAAAGCTCAGTGCCTTGGGTGCAAGGGAGGCTTTTGCTTACCTTCGCAAGTTGCTGCAATCGGATCGGGACTTCGGGACCATGGCCAGCGCGTGCAAGGCCAGAAGGGTTGAGGACGAGGCTCGCAAGTCCGCATTGAGCCTGCTCGACGGGATCATGGCGAAATGCGACGGACTTGCTGTTTATCGAGCCGACGGTTTGCTGTTGGGTGCGGTCAGCGTGGAAGCGTCTGCCGTGGTGAGCCGCTCTGGTTCGCTACCGTTGAACCTTCGCTTTGCTCTGGCAGTGCAAGAAGGGAAGGTTCGAGTCGGATCCCGTGGAATGGGTCTTTCTACTTGAAAGTCCAATGAAATCAGTTACTTAGCGGATCAACTGAACTATGCTCGAATATCGCCGCCGCTCGATCTGTTTTGTAAGTGCTTGATATATATAGAATTTCAAAAAGAAAGTGGAGGTATCTCGAGTGCAAGCAACGCTAGTCACGCAGAAACAACCATTGGACACGTCATTGCCGATGGGTTCATGTCCGCCACGGTGAAAGCTCCCGTAGTATTCATTGCCACCCTCGAAACGCGTCCGGACCACCTTCTTGCCACTTGGCCAGGTAGCAAGAGAAGGTAAAGTAAGCGGCAGGTAGGCCTTGGTAGTTTTGTTGTCATACAGCACACGACCCCGCACCGGCCAAGAAAACATCCCGCACCCAGCGCGCACCTAGTTACTGGAGTTAGACCTTACGCGCCCGCACCACCAATCAATTTGCCCGGAGAATATCCCTTGGGCCGCCTGAAGGGCACCAGGAATGATGCGTGGCGCGGGAATCCCCGAAGAATTCTGCTGCCGGGGAGGATCCTGGGGAACCTCGTCCCAAGTCACCCGTGTCCGACACAATGCGGTGAAGAAGGTTGGTTTCGGTACCGAGTTGTCATCCACCTATCGAGCGCGCGTGTCCCAGTGCCTTCCGAAGGATTCTCCTTTTGGGACAAGTGTCTTCGACGCCAACTACTCAGGCGCTCGGACCGCTCGGCGCTGGGAGTATTTCCGAGAAAATTGTTCGACCGATTAGCGGCCCCGGTAATACCCTTCAATGAGCCGCTAGGCCATCTCGTTACCCACGTGGTAGCGGACTACCTCGCCCATATTGCGCAGCCATCCCTCAACAGGATCATCCATCCATCTGCGCAAGCGCCGGGCGATGCGAGAAACGTCGTTCTCTTCGGTTGCATTGCAAAGGTGGGACAGATTAGTCTCAGCGAGCGCGACGCGATTGCGTCGCAGCTTCGATGTGGTATGCGATCTCCGTGCTATACGAGCCGCGAGATCTTCGTCTCCGCTTGGATTGCAAGTCGTCGGTTGCCCACCATCTCGCGCGAGTGCAGGCAGCAATTGCTGAGTTCAAGTTCCATCGAATGGAGTGCTGAGCCGAGCATGAAGGCCCCGAATGCCGTGACCGGCTTCCTCGTCTACCCCTTCGTTGTCATCCAATTGGTAAAACACGACCAGGATTGCACGGCCGCAGACGTGATGCTGGCGAATGTATTCGGCGTGCCGATGCGATGGGCTCGGGTCACCGCGGCAAAGTGCCGGCCAGTGCAATGGACAGATCCCGCACGGCGGAACGCTGGTCATCATAGTAGCTAGCTTCGGTCTAGCGGCGACAGGTCAGCCTGGGGTACTTCTGCATCCTTTCGACTACCAGATCCGCTGACGATACGAATCACAATGCCGCCCGGACCTACCGACGCCCTGTTTCAACGGCGCTGAAGTGTGCCCATCGCAGCGCTACGGCTAGAATCCCAATGCCGAAGGTCGGACCGATTCCAGTATCTGCAATAGGGCAGGCCGTATCCGGTGGGCAGGACAATCACAATTGAAGCAGTGTTGGATAGCGCCAGGGCAGGGGAGTAGTCTTTCAGATTTTGGGCGAGTGGCGATCCTCAGCAGCGCGATCTCCACTAACTTCAAATGCTCACATTGTTTCCCTGTTACCTCGGCAATAAACCGCTCAATCCCCTCGCTGGCTGCTGGAGCCTTGGCCGCGTCTCCAATCTCGGCAATCGTTACGCTTTCTGTAAGTGCTTTATAAGGCACATATAGAAAGCAGGTAACCAGCCCCGTGGCAACAAAAATTTCCAAAGCCGTAACTAATTAATGGCGTGCCCTTTGCGAGCCATGGGAAAGATGTGCGTGCCGTTCCAGTGGGTGCTGGCGGCCGGCACGGCGTGCATCCTCGGCCGCCAGCAGCAGCCGACCAGCGCGCAAGCCCCCGCAGCCAGATATACCGATGGCTCCGCAACCACCGCCGGCGGTACTGGCACGCGCCGCGGTCTTTGAGCTCTTCCCGACCACGAGTAAGTACTTGATATTTAAGTATTTCGATTCATTACGAATCTGAACCGATCGGAATTGTCAAGAAGAAACCAATGCCGATAATCCTCGAATGGAAGTTGGCTCGCGGTCAGGGTTTCGAAGACCATGCCGACCTGCTTATTGCGCTCGTCAACTCGGCTTCGGCGCGGGTGACAACCCGATCGACGCGTTCCTCACCCTCAGACGCACGCAGGCTGGCAAACGTCGGCGCGCGGCCAGCGACATTGCGCAGGTGCAACGCGAACGCCAGACGGCAAAATCTCCAGCTTCCGCGGCCACAGTGGCATCCCATCTGATGATTTGCATGGTGGGCGAGGGTGACATCGCCTGAGGCGGGTCGATGGTTGAACTGCCTTACAGCCGTCCGCTCACTTCATGGGCGGCCAGCAACCGTGAAATCCCGGCCAACCCCATTGCCTCGGCCATCTCCCGTGAGGTTGCGCAGTCGTCGATACGCGTCCGGCAGGCAGCGTCCGCACCGGCTGCAAGCAGCATCTCTACCGCAGGCAAATTACGCATGCTCACTGCCATGTGCAGCGCGCTATAGTCATTGATGCCGCGCTGCGCAGGATCGGCGCCAAAGGCCAGCAGCAGCTTGAGCACCTCGATCACATCCGTTCGCGCGGGTGCGCCTGGCCGAGCGAGACTGCATGAAAGCACCGCAATCAGCGGCGGAAAACCTGCGTGATCCACCGGCCGGGGATCCGCTCCGATTTCGAGCAAGGTGCGGATAAGAGGCAGCGGGCTATGGTAGATCGCGTACTCCAGGCAAGCGCCAATCCCGGGCGGCATGGGTCCGTTGGGAATGCAGGCCGGGTCATCGACCGCCGCGCGCAGCGCATCGATGTCGCCGGTGCAGAAGGCCGCATGAATCTTCTCGAATTGCCGGTACGCCGCGCATCGCTTGATGTCTGGCATCATCATTCCGTGTCGCCTGATCGGGCCCCATTGTAGCTTTCCGAAGAGAGCGGCGGGGGGAGGGCGCCAGGACGGTGGTCGACGTTGCACCAACGCACGATGTGCCCCGACCAGGCCCGCGCTGCGTTTGGATCGGCGAAGCTGTCGCGGCCATGCGCGCGGCACGCGTGGCCGTTAGTGAGCGCGATCAGCCGAAATAGCGATCTGCAACAGCGACTGCGCTTATGCCAAGGAATTTGGCCAGCCGCAGCTTCGTCGTGAAATCGCTGAGCGGGCGGCAAACCGTCGTGGACTTGTCGCTGTTCTCCGATGACTCCGTTGCGCACCGCATCACGGATTCGGAGTCGGCCGTGATCGGCGGCGTGCTTCAACCGGTCGATCTGGTTGTGCTTTCCGAGGGTGCCGACTCATAGAGCAAACCAAGTTTCGCCGTAGAGAACCGGCTATACCCCGTAAATGAACTTCCATGGGCGAGGGGGAGCGAACCGTCTTCGCCCCGGGCGGGAAATCAGACAAAACTCGACAATCTCTTTAGAACGTATGTCACAAAGGTATTGCAGTTGTAGTGCCGTCCATACGAGGAAGGTCGATGCCTGAACCGTATCCGCTCAAGATGAATGCGTAAATGTAGAACCTGCAATCTGCCGGGCCAGTCCGGCGTCGTTCTTCCGCTCCGTGGCGAACTTTCTCCAATGCTGTTGGATCAGGGTTGCCGCATCGTTCTGATTCATGAACAGCCTCCGTCGTTGACTCTGGGAGCCCGGCTACTGGGAAAGCTGACTTTCGGCCTCACGGGACTTGCTCCTCCCAATGCGCTGATTTCTCCCTGGCTCGTGCAAGGAGCGTAAGCGGTGATGCTTCCCAGTGCTCTGCATTGCGTCCATCCCTAATGCGGTTACTGAAGATGCTTCGGGTCACCGATAGACCATTGGTGGCCTGGTAGATCGCCGCTCCCGCGCCTTTGGCCTGAAAATAGCCCGACGCAAAATTCACCCCATCCCCGGGAGTTGGCACGTCTTTGTTGGTCATTTCAAAGTTGCAGCTTGCCGGGCGAAATCCATTCTGTAAGTAAAAACCGCGCGCGGTCATCACCACCGAGTCAGCGACAACACTGACCACAGCCGGCAAGCTTTGGATGGCATAACTCGTGACTTCATAGAGCAGCAGGGAACCCAGGCCCAAGCCTTGCGGGTTGGTCTCGATATCTGTAATGACGAGCCACCTGTAGTGGTCACTATAATCAAAATGGCACTGTCCGGCGCCGTACTGGTAGCTGGCTGCAGCCATCTCCCCGTACCATATTGGCCTGCTTGTACCGCAACCGTCTGGAATCGACATTTTCACAACCTGTCCGGACAAGCGGTTCTTATAGATCTTGATCCCCATGTTTCTCTGCCCCTGTTCAGACGGGTTAAGGATTGAAGAGCCCAGGCTTTCCGGGCAGCTGGCGTGTGTCACGTGGCCGGGGCAGACTCGTTTGTATTGCCGACAGTTCAGTTCAAATTAGCGTTGACACGCAATCGCACGAGAACCGGCCACCTCAGCGCCTTGCGGCAAAGGGCAGTCAGGCAGCGCCGCCCTGGGTCGTGCCCGCGGACCACAGGCGCGCTATGCCCCCACGTAGCAGACGAATTGTGGCAAACAAGGACGGGCCTGGACATAGAATCGATTTTAATTCGATGGGATGTCAGGGGCTTTGGCAACTCCCTGACTTGTTCCTGAAAGTGGACAAGAGCGTACCCGTCGCTGCCCATTCGCAAGTTCGCGCACTTACGCGCCTTACGCCCGGCTCGCATACTATGTCGGCACTTGCACCTTCCCAAGGGAGTCCGAGATCCACGGAGATGCATCCACATAACTCACCAGCCCGTCCTGCCTTAAGTCGGCGTCACCGCCCGCGGCATACCCTTCGATCAAGCAACAACGTCCAAGTTTACTAATGCCAGGTGAACGCCTAGGATGAATTTGCCCTTGCCTTTGGTATCGAGGTTGCCTTGATCCGTGCGGCTACGCTGTTCTTGAGGCGTTCCGCTCGTCATATTGCGGCAACTATGGAGGAGCGACAGGATGGAAGCATTGCTGATCGACGTACTTGTCTTCCTGGTCGCTGCGACCGTCGTGGTGCCTGTGTCGATCCGGCTTGGCTTGGGTTCCGTACTTGGCTATCTCCTGGCAGGTGTCCTCATAGGTCCGTGGGCCCTGAGGCTGGTTACCGACGTTGACGCGATCCTCCATTTTTCCGAGCTCGGCATCGTGCTGATGATGTTTGTCATCGGGCTTGAGATGCATATCACCAAGCTGTGGGCGATGCGCCGCGCTATCTTCGGCTACGGTGGGATGCAGATGATCGTGTGCGCATCCCTTCTAATGATCTATCTCGCATTCGGCTCGCCGTGGCAGATCGGCTTGACTGGCGGCCTCGCACTCTCGCTGTCATCCACCGCGATGGTGATCGCCGAGCTCCAGCAACGTCAGCTGATGGATACCCCGGCCGGGCGGGCGGCCTTCGGCATCCTGTTGTTCCAGGATATGGCAGCGATTCCCTTGATTGCGCTCCTGCCTTTGCTTGGCCCGGCGGCAACCAATGTCGCGGCGGAACCGGGCTGGCTCGTGACCGTGAAGGCTCTCGCCATGCTTGTCACAGTGGCTCTGGTTGGCCGCTTCCTGCTGCGTCACGCACTTCGCTTCATCGCTCGTACGGGCGCACCGGAGATCTTCACGGCATTTGCGTTACTCTGGGTGATTGGCATTGCGCTGCTCATGGAGAGTGTCCATTTGTCGATGTCGCTGGGCGCCTTTGTAGCGGGGGTGCTGCTTGCCGATTCCGAGTACCGTCACCAACTCGAGGTGGACATGGCCCCATTCAAGGGGCTTTTGCTCGGTCTGTTCTTCATCGCGGTCGGGATGTCGATTGACTTTGGCCTGCTGGCACTCCAGCCATTGCGTATTGCAGTGCTGGCGCTGACGCTTGTCACCATCAAGGCGATTGCGCTGTGGTTTCTCGCGAAGCGCTTTGAGGTGCCCTCATCGCAACGCGCATATTTTTCGATTCTGCTGTCGCAAGGCGGAGAGTTTGCATTCGTGGTGATAGGCGCCGCATTGGCGGCGCGAGTGATCGATCAGCGCCAGTCGTCGGTTGTCACCCTGGTGGTCGCCCTTTCGATGTTCACGACCCCTGTTCTTCTCGTCGCCTACAACCAGTTACCGAAACCACGCGCTGAAAAGCACACAGAGGCATCCGCTCCGCGGGAGCACTAGTACTGATAGCCTTTCGCGGCAAGCGATCCACCGCTGCCGCCGCCGAATAACGCGTGAAAACGTCGCTACCGGCCTTCCCAGGGGTTGAAGAGGCGTACACCGCTGGCGACGAAATCAGCCGTGTTTCGTGTTACGACCGTCATTCCGTGGACAAGGGCCGTCGCAGCAATCAGTGCGTCACGTTCTGCGCGCGGATCTGGCACATGTAGCTCCGCGCACCGAAGAGCGACTGCCTGATCCACGGGCAAGATGCGACCCGAAAAGTGCGGCAATACCTGCTCATTCAGCCAAGCGCGCAAGTCGCCGTCCTGCGCCTTATCCTTCCGTTCTTTCTGCAGCGCACCGAGCTCCAACTCCAGCATCGTGATTGCGGAAATGAACTGCGCTGCAATAGGCTGCGAAGAGGCCCAGGCCCACACGTTAGGGTCAGCCTTTGCCGGCTTTCGCAGTTCGGAAACAACACTGGTATCAAGAAGGAACATTAGGGTAGCTCTGGAGCACGCGCAAAGCCGCTGGCGCGCGGCGTGTCAAATTCGAACCCGGGGCCATCCTGCTGCGCCAACGCTTGCGCAAGCGTGGTCATGCCGCCAGACAGCCTCCGATAGTCATCGATGCTAAGCAGCACATGTGAAGGCGTACCCCGGCTTGTGATGAAGACGGGGCCGCCCCTGGAAGCCTTCTTTGCCTCACCGGCAAACTGATTGAATTCTCTGCTCGTAAAAGTGGTGATGGACATGATCTTCTCCCTGGTAAAGCGGGCGGCATCGTGCATTCTCGATGTAGCGAAACATAGCCCATCCTTCGCAAGCTGTGTGCCTGTTTCTTTCGAGGTTTCACTCGGTGAAACGAAAGCGGCGGCGCCCGTGCGGTCGGCCTTGGCAGCTGGAAGGTTCGCCGCGGTCTCGATCCCTAAGCTGGCTTCCTGGGAACGGATGCGGGATCAGTGCGCGAGATGCGCGCTGGCGCCCTTCTTGCCTCCTGTCATTCGATAATCCGGAGCGGGCACCCGCGGATCAACTACGGCGCCCGCTTCATCTTCCGGGCAATATCCTTTGCCGTGCGGCGAAGCGATTCAAGGCATTGCTGGACCATTTGATCAACCGTTCTTACATTCTGAATCCAGACGATATTGACACAGCCGTAGAGGCGACCGCTCTCCGATAGGATCGGTACAGCCAGCGCTTCCAGTCTGTCGTTCTGTTCGGAGCGTGTCTTGTCATATTCTCCGCCGTACGATTGCTCACGCAAACCATAGCCCTGTCGTCGGGTCCGTTCGAGTACCACATCCAGCGCTGCGTGATTGCGCGCCGCAGCGTCGCCAGCCCTCCGGCTGCGGCATAGGGCGGAAAGAATGGACTTGCGCTCCTTCTCGGGGCAAAAGGCCAAATAGGCCCGTCCCACCGCGGAACGCAGCATATTGAGCCGAGAGCCGATACCGTCGTACTGAACCCTGAAATAGGACTGTGCTCGATTCGTCTCGCACACGATCATGGAGTGTCCCTGGCGGATTGCCAAATCCGAGGGCCACAAAACCTCGGCCTGGAGGCGATCCAGTTCAGGGGCAGCGCATTGCGCAAGCCGATCCGTCATTGCGAGTTGACGTCCGCGCCTTGAAGGTGGGCTGCCGGGACAGAAATATCCATCGGCAAGGCGCCGCCGGATGAGTTCGCGGCGCTCCAGCGTAACCAGCATACGCAGCAAAGTGGCCTTGGGAAGGCCGGTTCCAGCGTGCAACTGCTGAAGACTGGCGCCCGGCGTCGCGTACACCGCATCCAGTACAGCCAGGCCGCGATCCAGCGTTGTGATTGTTTTGACTTTGGGATTCCACATGTTCTGTATGACCTTGCTGAGACTGAGGGATGGGATTCAAAACCAACCCGGAAACGCTGAACTGACTAAACGAGTGCCCGCAGATGAAATCAAGGAACCATCTCACGCGAATTCGATGCCAGATTCGGCATAAACGCGGACGCTATTTTCCCTGTTTCGAGTCTGCTTCCCGATTCCACGCGCGCTCATCGCTTGGCTGCGTAAAAAACCGGCGACGCTACATCCACAGATTGCTCAAGGCAAGCAGTGTGTGCAGTTGCTGCTCAGCATATAGCCGCGAGCAGTGAGTTGCTCGTTGACGGACTTGAGAGATTGATCGGCCAGTTGATCGCGCTCGAGCAGATGTCGGAAGCGCTGGAGGCTGACGCGGTCGGGGAGCCGCTGATGCCACCCATGCCAGCGAGTTCACGGTACAGAGGAGTGTGATACGGCGCTTCCTCCATGGCCACGTCGCTCAGACCAAACCATTGTCGCCAGAAGTGGAATCCCAGCGTCGCTTCAACCGGACTTGGTGGGCGACGCGTTGCTTTGGTCGGCGTGTCCGGCGCAATCAGTGCCACAAATTCACGCCACGGCACTGCGCGTTCCATCTTGTCAAGAAACACGCGCTTGCGCGCGCGCCGGCTGTTCAAGTCGAGGCCAAGGTCTGTCTGTTTCATACGCGTATTGTGCCTCCCAAGCCTGTTCATCGATATTAGGTCTTGTCCGGATTCTGTACACAATCCTGAGATTCGCGAGTTTCACCGTGTGAAATGTCAAGCGAACAAACTTGAGAAGCACAGGCGAAGGAAATATCGTAGACGCTTTGGAAGTGCACCCTGCCTTCGAGAAGACCGCGCCATCAGGGCGCCGTGCAGCGGCTTTACCGAGATGCGCGATAAGGGGAAAAAATGGCAAGACAGTCGATATGTAGCACGCCGTGGATCATGTACGATCATTCTCGCTGGGATCATCTCTCCCGCTATGGCGTATCCGCGCCGACCGCGCTGCCGACTCCAAGTGTCGCCGCCATTTGCCGCGCTTTTGCGCTCGACAACGATTTCGTCGGCCGGCTCCCGCCCTTGTACGAGCACTGTAACGAAGACGTGATCGCGCGGCTGCGCCACGCAAAGGCCCCATCTTTTCCCTCGCGCCCGGGCATACGAAACTGGCCCACCAAATGTCGACCGCAATGGATGCGGTGTGTCCCATGACCAGGGAAATGGTTAAAGTCGAAGGCGCTGATCTGCCGATTTTCCAAAATGAACAGTCCTGGTACGGAAATAATTTCCGTCACAGCAGCGAATGGATTTTCCAGCTTTCAGAGCACGAACAACTGGAAATCCTCCAGGCAGTGGCTAATGCTGTTGCAGCAGACACCGACTTGGCTTCGATGACTGCGGCTGATTTCCCGCTACGCTCGTTCGGCGCAAGGCTGCAATGCATAGGCCGCGAGATCAAGCACGGGCGAGGATTTGCGCTGATACGCGGCCTGAATACAATGGGGATGACGTTGCAGGAGCAAGCCTATGCGTTTCGAGGCATCGGTGCGCATTTCGGTGAGGCTGTTTCCCAGAACGCCAAGGGCCATGTGCTTGGGCATGTTGTCAATCTCGGCCTCGACTACTCGGATCCCGCCACCCGTGGCAATCGGAATCCGGCAGAACTGAGCTTTCGTACCGATGCCGCTGACCTCGTGGGCCTGATGTGTATCCGCGGCGCGCGCTCCGGAGGTCGTTCGCGAATCGCCAGTTCTACTACCGTGTGGAACGAGGTGGTGCGACGTCGCCCTGATTTGGCTGTCGAACTACTGAAGATCTACAGTTTTACCCGCTGGGGCGAGGTAAGGCCCGGTCAGAAGCCATACTTTCAGATGCCGCTGTTTCGTGAATGTGGGGGGCGGATGATTGTCGTGTTCAGTGCCAAGGCGATTGGGGAAGCGCAGGCGTTCCCCGGTGTGGCAGCACTGGATTCAGCGCAACGCGAGGCCATTGCTCTGGTTAATGAACTTGCCAACAAAGGCGGCATCCCTCTGGACATGAAGTTCCGCCCCGGCGACATGCAGTTCTTGCTGAACCATGCAATCCTTCACGCAAGGACTCCATATAAGGATTGGCGTGACCCTGCCCGGCGGCGCTATTTGCTACGCCAATGGCTTGCGTGCCCAGATGGCCCCGCGCTGCCTGACTACATGACGACGGAGTTTCAGGGACGCACTGACAGCGGACCTCAGGATGGCGTCCGAACGCACGGGGTAGCGTTGAAAGCCTATCTGTATCCCGACTGAACCGGAGAAATCATTGTGAGAGCGAAAAAAATCAACAATCTCAGTATCAGGTCACGCTTGTTTTTTGTGATCGCACTATTGTCGGCATTACTGATCGGAATCGGTGGCCTGGGTGTCTGGGGTATGCATACGGTCAACGTCTCTCTTAAGACCGTCTATGACGACCGGTTGATCGCCCTTAACTATCTCGATCGGATGACACAACTCATGTTGACCGGACGATTGGCAATTGCCACCGCTGATGTCGGCAATCGGGAAAAACAAGCGAAGGCGATCGAGGACGCCAGCCAACAGTTCAGGGACGCGGAGAAGGAGTGGAAGACTTACCAGACAACATTCCTGACGCCTGAGGAAATAGCGCTGTCGGAACAGTTTGCCGAGCGCTATAAAACATTCATGAATGAAGGGGTCGCCCCGGCGATCTCAGCGCTGCTTGCTGGCGATAAGGCGGATGTGGAAGCCATCTCGCGTGGGGCGATGCAGGACCTCTATGCGCCAGTCCGGAATGCCGTTGATGCGCTGATTCGGCTACAACTGGACGTGGCCAAACAAGAGTACGAAGAGGAGCAGGAACGCTATGGCATTGTGTTCGCCATCACTATCGCGGCAGTGATCGCAGGGATCCTGTTGGCCACGCTGATCGGTTGGTGGCTGGTCCGAGCGATCTCCGGCCCCATCCAGGCGGCCGTTCGACTAGCGAGGTCAGTTGCTCAGGGAGACCTGACACAGGGGATACAAGTAAGATCCCGCGACGAAGTTGGCCAACTGATGCAGGCGTTGAAGGACATGGCCGAAAGCCTGGTGGGCATCATTGGCCAGGTCCGCGCTAGCGCGGACACCATTGCAACGGCATCTGGCCAGATCGCCAGCGGCAACAGCGATCTCTCCTCTCGAACGGAGGAGCAAGCCAGCTCATTGGCCGAGACGGCCGCCTCGATGGAAGAGATGACGGCGACGGTAAGGCAGAACGCGGAAAATGCCCGGCTGGCAAACAACCTCGCGACAAGCGTATCCGGCATCGCAGTAAAAGGCGGTGTGGTAGTTTCCGGCGTTGTGCGAACCATGGGTTCGATCAATACGTCGGCTCGCAAGATTTCCGAGATCATCAGTGTGATCGACGGTATTGCGTTCCAGACCAACATCCTGGCGCTGAATGCCGCGGTAGAGGCGGCGCGAGCTGGCGCGCAGGGCAGCGGCTTTGCCGTGGTGGCCGGCGAGGTGCGAAGCCTCGCGCAACGCAGCGCAGGGGCCGCGAAAGAGATCAAGGCATTGATTGAGGATTCCGTCGGTAAGGTGGAGGCCGGTGGCAGAGAAGTTGCCGAGGCGAGAGAAACGATGGACCAGGTTGTTGCCGGCGTGAAGCGAGTCGCGGGCCTCATGACAGAGATCGCGGCAGCAACCGGCGAGCAGGACGCGGGCATTCAGCAGGTGAACACCGCCGTCGGCAAGATGGATCAGGTGACGCAGCAGAACGCCGCACTGGTCGAGCAGGCCGCCGCCGCGGCGGACTCGTTGCAGGACCGCGCGAGAGACTTGATGCAGGCGATATCCATTTTTCGCATCGAGGGGCAGAGCCACGCCCGCACGGAACCGCATCAGGCAGTCGCCACCCACGCGGGTGGACCGGCCGATGGCGTTCCGGCACTAGCGCGGCGAGCACCGGCTTTTCCGACCAGGACGCCCGCTCCAGTGCTCAAGCGCGCGGCGGCACGGCCCATACAGAGGCTGGCCCATGCAGCGGAAGGGGCCCGCGCGGCGAGTGAGGAAGAGTGCAAAAAAGACTGACTAGAGTACAGAGGCACACCAGACAAAAGTGATAGTCAGCACCGATGTCGCAGGAGCGGAAAACCCGCAAGGGAGTAACCATGAGATTTCTTCGCCGCCGTAGGCGCGAGCAATCAAATTCGGGAGGCAACGACCGAGCAATGATGAAGAAGAATAGTTGGGGCGCTGGCCCATGGCACGACGAGCCTGATCGGCTGGAATGGCGCGACGGCAGTACGGGCTACATCTGCTTGATCCGGCGCAGCGAGTTTGGCGGGCATCTGTGCGGCTATGTGGGTCTGCCGGCAGGGCATCCGCTGGTTGGCGAGGATTTTGAGAAGATCGATGCAAGGGCACACGAAGGGCTGGATTATGCCGGCCCCTGCCTGAACGATCTCTGCCAAACGCTGCCAGGCCCGGCGGTGGTCTATTGGTTCGGTTTTTATTGTGCGCAGGCTGGTGATATCTTGCCCGCGCTGACCAACATGGACGACATGCCGAAGCTGAGGCGTGTAGCGGAGACAGTTAAGCCAGGCTTTCGAGGCCGGACTTATCGCACGCTGGACTATGTGCGCAGCCAATGTGAACAGCTCGCGCTGCAACTGGCGCAGGAAAGCGCCAAGCCACCGCAGCAGTCAGGCGAGACGAGATGAGATGATCAAGACAGGACAGTTATTTCCGACGGATCGCGAAAAAGACTGTCCCGCATAGAGCCAAATAGATCGTCCTATTCAATTGGATCGGCCGGATATAATTGAATATAGAATCTTGTACTACATTGTTCTATTCGCCAATAATATCCCGGTGTCAATAGCCGGTGTGCACCCATACTCAAACAGGGGCATGCCGAAAATCTTGCTGACCGGCTCCCGACCATGTCGCCAATCAGTCCAGCGCCATTGCCGTCTGGAAACTGCGCGCCATTTCGTCGCTATCGCCGACGATTTGGCGCTCGTTTCAGGAACAGCCGTGCGCCGACCCGGGTGCTTTGACTCAAGCGCCGCGTCTACCTTATCTCCAGGCATGCATGAACGAGCTTGTCGTGCTCGTGGGGCATGCCCTCGTGGCTGATAGGACACAGTACTGAAATCAAATATATTCGATATCGTTCCGCTTTAGTGGAGGACGATAATAAGAAGCATTTTTCCGATTAAAGTCGAAGCGGACTGATGATTGGACGCCGTCGAGAGATTTGTYATTCAGCACCGTGGGCCATGAGGGGCCATGCCCAACGAAGAATTTTTCGCCAACATTCGACGGTCGATTCATGGCTCAATTGCGCCCGGCGATGGCGTTTCCAGGGGCACGTTGTTCGGCCACTTTCCGATCTGCTATTCACGGCGAAAAGATGATTAATGCAAAAATAATCACAGGGCTGGAATATAACCTACGGTGGGAGGAAAGTTGTAATGATTGACAAGTTGTTCAAGAACATTCTGGATTCGGGGCCGCTAGCCCGCGCGAGCCGCCGAATCATAGGCCTCATTGTCGTCCTGACCACTTGTTCGCTGGCAGCCAGCGTGGTATCGGAGAGGAGTCTCGAGGAACGCCGGCAGGCCTTTGGCTTCCTTGTCGGATCAATCCAGGCTGGCGGTTCACTGCTTGAGGGGAGGCGCACCCTCACAAGTTTGATTCGGGCGTACGTAACAACAGGGGACATGGGATATTGGCAGAAGTATCAGATGGAACTCACCAAGGGGACTGTTGCGGCGGCTGCAGCCCAGTTGCGAGCACTTGGCGCCTCAGCCGACGAGATGACATTAATCGATCAGGCGGCGAAGAACTCGAATGAACTTGCTGAAGTTGAAGCGCAGGCATACGAAGCAAGGCGCGCCGGCGATTTTGCAGGAGCCATCGGACTGGTGTACGGGGAGGGGTATTCGGCTGCGCTTGACGGCATTACGGGGTCAGCGGATACCGGCCTGACACGTATAGATTCACGCCTGACTCTGGTCACGAAGGATCTGACGACGGGCAGCCGACTTGCATCGCGTATCGCCGTTGTTGCAACTGTATTGAACACGATCTCGATACTGCTGGCGCTGGCCCTCTATCAACGCCGGGTACTAAAGCCGGTGCTGCGCCTGAGCCGGGAAACACAGCTGCTGAGCGAGGGGAAGCAGGCACAGGCAGGAAAAGACGATGAAGCCTCCGAGCTCGGCGTGCTCGCCTGGGCGGTGGGCGACTACCGCAACCAGCGGGCAGCGTCCGTGCAATTGAGGGCGGAGCACCAGCGCGCCGAGAATGAACTCGCTGAGAGTCGGATGCTCATGCAGGCATTGCTTGACCAGATTCCAGCGGTAGTCTACGCCAAGGACATTGAGGGCCGCTATATCCTGGTAAACCAGGTCTGGTGTGAACTGGCCGGAGTGAAGATGGCAGATGCGCTCGGTGCAACGGATCGAGACCTCATGCTTAATCGCGACGATGGCAATCAGTTTCCGCCGAACGAGTTGATGGCCTTGATGAGTGGCGCTGTTGTTGAGCGCGAGGAGTCGATTCGACAGTCGGACGGCCGCGATCGGATATATATGTCATATAAGTTTCCAATAAGGGATATCAGAGGAGACATCTTTGCGGTAGGGGGGGTATCGTCAGATATCACGCAGAGCAAGATGGCCGAGCTAGCCGCACGCGAAGCGAGGGAGGTCGCTGAAGATGCAACGCGAACCAAGGCGGAATTTCTCGCAAGGATGAGCCACGAGATACGGACCCCACTGAATGCCATCATTGGGTTCACCCATCTCACGCTGAGAACCAGCCTGACCGGACGCCAACGTGATTACGTGCGCAAGATTGAACGGGCCGGAGAGAATTTGCTGAACATTATTAACGACGTCCTGGATTTTTCGAAGATTGAAGCGGGGAAGTTCACGGTAAAAGATGTTCAATTTGACTTGAGCGAGGTTATGGACGAGGTATCCAGCCAGATGGCGGCACTGGCGCATCCAAAGGAGCTGGAATTCGTAGTCAATCTTCCCTCAAATATTCCGGTAAATTTAGTCGGCGATCCGTGCAGATTGGGTCAGATTCTGCGGAACTATATTGGTAACGCAATAAAGTTCACTGAGAAAGGTGAAGTTATTGTCGCCGTGCAGACTGTGGAAAAATCGGATAGCGGACTGTTCTTGAGATTTTCCGTTAGTGACACGGGAATCGGTATCGCCGAGGATCAGGTCGCTCGCATTTTCCAAGGCTTCGCGCAGGCGGATGCCGCGGTTGCGCGGAAATACGGTGGTACAGGATTGGGGCTTGCGATCAGCAAGGAACTGGCCGAGCTCATGGGCGGGCAGGTTGGTGTGGAGAGTGTGGCCGGCGTCGGGTCTGTGTTCTGGTTCACCGCACGCTTTTCGGCTGCTAGCCCGACGGCGGGAGGCGCGCGGCAACTACCGTCCGCGCTGCGTGGCCAATCGGTCCTGATCGTCGATAATCATCCTCCGACCTGTGCGGTCCTCGTTGAGAAATTAGCCGCACTGGGCTTCAGCGCAAGTGCCGTCGAGTCGGGAGTGGCGGCCCTGGCAGAGATTCGGCGTGCCAATGAAGCAGGTTCTCCCTACGCAATGGTATTGGTGGATGTTCGCATGCCGGGGATCAGTGGGGTTGAAGTCACGCGGAGAATCCGCAATCTCGAGCACCTTGAACCTCCTTATTTGCTGCTGCTGGGTGAATATGGGGATGCCCTCGTGGAGGATAAGCGCACCGACGATTGCGACGTGAGTATTCTGATGAAGCCGGTAAGCGGCCATCGGCTGCTCGACGCGCTTCTCCCATTGCTCGAGGGCAAACGGCGGGAAGGATTGCCGTCAGAGGCTGTGTCAATGACGCCAGAGAGGGGGGCTGCTATCAGGTGTTCACGGGTTCTTCTCGTCGAAGACAACCTCCTGAATCAACAGGTTGTGGGAGAAATGCTGCGTGATGCCGGAGCGATTGTGGACATCGCAGAGAATGGACTGACGGCAGTTATCAAGGCCGGACAGCTCCCTTACGACATCATATTTATGGATTTACATATGCCGGAGATGAATGGTTTCGAGGCGACGCGCGTGCTGCGCGCGTCGCCACATTCGTTAAAGGTGCCGATTGTGGCGTTGACCGCCAATGTCATGGTGGAAGATCGGGATCGGTGCATCGCCGCGGGCATGGACGATTTCATCGGCAAACCAGTTCGACCGGAGGCGCTGATCGGGGCGCTGGCCAGATGGACCCAGGTGGCTTGCCCGATCAATGCGAATCGGGAGCCTTTCCTGGCAGAGGCTTGGAAAATGCCTGAGGCAATTGAAGGACCGGATCCAGGCATCGAGTGGCAGCAGATGCTGGGCCCACAGCGCTACCAGAGTGTGCTGCAATCCTTCGTGAGCGATCAGGAGCATGTGCCCGAGGCCATTCGTGATGCGCTATCCCGTAATGATGTTGAAAAGGCTGAGCGCCTGGCGCACACGTTGAGTGGACTCGCTGCCATGATTGGCGCGATCGAGATCAAGCGCCTGGTAAACGCGCTGACAACGGCGATACGTATGACAGGCGGATCGCCGGAATTATGTGAACCGATTGTTGTGCAGTTGGAATTCGAATTGAGACAACAGATAAGCGCCATTCAGTCCGTAGTCAGGGCTGCGCCGGGCGATGTTGCAAGCTAGCCATACGCCGGCTGTCACGTTGCTTTCCCGCCGCGCTTTTGTCCTGCTTGGCATCACAGCTCTCCTTGCTTCAGTTCGATCTCAAGGGATTCGTCTTGCGGGGGCAAGCTCACTCGGGCCGATTGCGGCCGCGGCGCGGACCTTGACGGCGGAGCAGTTTTTCGCCGCGTGGCATTCTGAATTAGGAAACAACGTCGTAAAAAATATTCACATCAAATTCGATTTATTACTATTTACCAAGAGGGTGCGCTTTAAGTACTCTATTCGTCGTGATATTTGAAGTGTAAATTATTTGTTAAGACGAAAGGTGGATCAAATTGATGGTTCAGTGGTCCACTGAAATGCTGGTCGCTCATGCGCTGTATTACGTGGTCGAATGTGCCACCTGTGCCGACGAGGCGAAACTGACCGAGTCCATGGCCAGCCAGTTTCGAGAAAGCGCCGCGCCGCATTGATGGCGCCAGGCTTGAACATGCAGTGCATTCCCCGCGAGATCGATGATTCATCGGACGCATTCAAGTCCATTTGGAGAGTTCCATGTCCAATAGTCTGCAGAAGTGGGTTGGACGCAACCGCCCACCCCGTGTTCATATCACGTACGACGTCGAGACCGGGGACGCCATAGAAAAGCGCGAGTTGCCTATGGTGGTCGGCTTGCTAGCCGATCTCTCCGGGCACCCCGCACAGCCGCTACCGAAGCTGAGGGAGCGCCGCTTCGTGGAGATCGATCGCGACAACTTCGATGAGATCCTCGGCAAGATCCGGCCGCGACTGGAATTGTCGGTGCCCGACACCATGAAGGAGCAGTCCACTCTCAAGGTCGAGCTCAACTTCGAGAAATTCAGCGATTTCCATCCGGAGAGCCTGGTGGGACAGGTGCCGCGCCTGGCCAAGCTGCTTGAAGCTCGCCAGCAACTGCGCGATCTGCTGGGCAAGCTCGACGGCAACGACGAGCTCGACTCGCTGCTGGGACGCATCGTGCGCGATGCCGACGAGCTCGAGAAGGTGCGCAACCAGGCTCACGGCGACGTGCCGGCTGAAGCCCCGGCATCGGCGGCGAGCGCGGATGAACCGGAATCCGGCGACGCGGCGCCCGCGTAACGTGGCTGCTGCCCCCGAGTCTTGGATGTTGGATGCAATGAATTCCCAAAAGGGTGATCCAGATGGCAAGCAATCCGGCCGCTGACAACGCGGCAACTGAATCGACGGCAAGTGCGTTCGTCACCGACGAAAGCGAACTGCCTCTGCTCGAACGAATCGTGCAGCAAGGCAATATGGCGATGGAGCCTTCACAGAGCGTCTACGCGAAGAAGCTGATCGGCCAGCTCGCGTCGCAGATTCTCGACGAAGGCATGCGCACCAGCCCCGACAAGAGCCTGGTGGCAACCATCAACGAGCGCGTCGCGGAAATCGACAAGCTGCTTACGGACCAGCTCAACGCGATCATGCACGACCCTGCGTTTCAGGCGCTGGAAGCCTCGTGGACCGGCCTGCATGACATGGTGTACGGCACGGAGACGGGCCAGAACCTGACGCTCAGGCTGCTCAACGTCACCAAGGGCGAGCTGCTGAAGGACCTGGAGTCGGCGGTCGACCATGATATGAGCGTGCTGTTCAAGAAGGTCTACGAAGAAGAGTACGGCACGTTCGGCGGCTATCCGTATTCGCTGCTTATCGGCGACTACTCGTTCGGCCGCCATCCGCAGGATTTCGCCCTGCTGGAGCGTATCTCGAAGGTTGCCGCCGCCGCGCACGCGCCGTTCATCACCGCGGCGGCGCCGGCCCTGTTCGACCTCAAGTCTTTTACCGACCTGGGCGTGACGCGTGACATGTCGAAGATTTTCGAGAGCGCGGAACTGACCTCGTGGCGCGCCTTCCGCGAGTCCGAGGATTCGCGCTACGTCTCGCTGGTGCTGCCCTCCTACGCGGCCCGCCTGCCGTATGGCGCCAGGACCAACCCCGTCGAGAGCTTCAGTTTCGAGGAAGACGTCGACGGCACGGATCACGGCAAATACCTGTGGGCCAACTCGGCCTACCAACTCGGGTTGCGCATTACCGATGCCTTTGCCAAGCATAGCTGGGCCACCGCGATTCGCGGCGTCGAGGGTGGCGGCAAGGTCGCGGGACTGGTCGCGCATACCTTCAAGACGGGCGAAGGCGATGTGGCGCTTAAGTGCCCGACCGAGGTAACCATAACCGACCGCCGCGAGAAGGAACTGAACGACCTTGGCTTTATCGCCCTAGTGAATTCGAAGGGGTCCAACTCCGCGACGTTTTTCGGCAGCCAGACGGCCAACAAGCCCAAGGTCTTCAACAAGGATGCCGCCAACGCCAACGCCCAGTTGTCGGCACGGCTGCCGTACGTGCTGGCGGCATCGCGCTTCGCGCATTACCTCAAGGTGATCATGCGCGACAAGGTGGGCAGCTTCCAGAACCGCGCGGAAATCGAGAACTACCTGAACAACTGGATCGCGGACTACGTGCTGATCAATCCGTCCGCCTCGCAGGAGGCCAAGGCACGCTTTCCGCTGGGCGAGGCGCGCGTGGATGTGACCGAGGTGCCGGGCAGGCCCGGCGCCTATCGTGCCACGTGCTTCCTGAAGCCGCATTTCCAAATGGAAGAACTGACCGCTTCGATCCGCCTGGTGGCGGAGCTGCCCGCGGCCGCCGCGTAATGGGCCGCGTAATGGCCACGCAATGGCCGCGTAATGGCGCAGACGTGCGGCGCAGCCGTGCGTCCGCCTTCTTTCGTACCACTTTTTGAGGTAGGAACATCATGGACACAATGATCCTTGAAATCAAGAGCATAAAGGGAAACTCGATGATCGATGGACACGCGGACAAGATCCTGATCCTGGGCTTCTCGCACGCGGCATTCCTGCGCATCGGTGAAGATGCCGCTAATTCGGAACGCACGCTGGGGCGGCCGAGCTTCACCGATTTCGCGTTCGAGAAGATGAGCGACCAGTCCACGCCAGGGTTGTACGCCGCCTGCGCCGGCGGCAAGAAGCTCGGCGACGTCAAGTTCATGATTGGTCGCAACGAGAGTGACAAATTTATGCCGCTTATCACTTACACGCTGAGGAACGCCATGGTTGCCACCATCAGCACCAACAGCGCCAGGGGCGACGTGGTCGATAACTTCACGCTGCATTTCACGGGCTTCGAAACCGAGTACACGCAGCAGAATATAGATTCGACGAAGAAGGGCACCGCGGCATTCGGCTGGGACGTGTCGAAGAACAAGCCGCTGTCCTGATCGCCGCATTCCGCGTCATCGGTGCCTAGCCTGGAGTCCGCCTCATGTCGGCCATCATCAATGGTTCGCCAATGCCGCTGTTTGACCGCTTGGTGGCCGGCAGCGCGCCGTCCTCGGCGTTACTGCCGGACGGCGCATCGTTGCGGGACTCGGTGGCGCGGGAACTTGGCCGCTTGCTCAACACGCGTTCGCGGCTGGGATCGGAAGCATTTCACCAGGCCGACGGCACGGTGATGGACTATGGCGTGCCGGATTTCTCATCGCGCTCGCTGCAGTCAGACGAGGACCGCGAAGCCATCGCCGCGCTGGTCTTGCGTGCGATCACGCTATATGAACCCCGGCTGGCTAACGCCACGGTGCACTTTGTGAAACCGGATAGCCCTACGGCCCGTCCCGTGCTGGTGATAGGCGGCGACCTGCGGGTAGGCGCCACGCTCGGGCGGGCCGCGTTTGAACTGGCGGCGCATGGCCAGTCCGCCGCCGAGCCACGCTGGACTCACCATGGCTGATGCGGACTCCGGCGATATCCTGCAGTATTACAAGCGCGAGCTGTCGTACCTGCGCACACAGGGCGCTGCGTTCGCCGCGCGCTATCCCAAGGTGGCTTCGCGTCTGGCCTTGCACGGCAGCGAGTCCCTCGATCCGCACACTGAACGCCTGATCGAGGCCACCGCTTTCCTGGCCGCGCGCGTCCACCGTGACCTGGACCAGACCTTCCCGCAGGTTGCGTCATCGTTGCTGGAAAATGTCTGTCCGTCGCTGGTGCAGCCGCTTCCCTCGATGACCATTGCCCAGTTCGAGCTGGACCCCGCGCAGGGCAAGGTCACGGCCGGCTTCCGCGTGCCCCGGCATACGGGCTTGCAGGCGCGCACCGAAGCCGGTGAGCTGTGCCGGTTCCGCACCGCATGGGACACCGTGCTGTGGCCGCTCACCATCAGCCAGGCAAGCCTCGCCGAACACAACGCACTGCGGCTTACGCTGGATTGCGCGCCGGGTTTCGACTTCTCCGAGCTTGCGCTCGGTACGTTGCGCCTGCACCTCCAAGGCGACTGGATGACGACGGCGCCGCTGTACGAGTTGCTTGCGACCGGTATTTCCGGCATCTCGGTACACGCCGGGGACGGCGCCGCATTGACGCTGCCCGCCACGGCATGGCGTGAGGTTGGCTATGGTGTGGAAGACAACGTGCTACCGCGCCCCGGCAATGCGCAGCCAGCGTACGGCTTGATGCAGGAATACTTCGCCTTTCCGCGCAAATTCCAATTCTTCGACCTGTCCCTGCCCGCGGGCCGGCTTGGACCGGGCCGCAGCTGCGATGTCGTGCTGCATCTGCGGCGCGCGCCACGCAGCATCGGCACGGTCGATGCCAGCCATTTCCGGCTGGGCTGCACGCCTGCCATCAACCTGTTCTCGCAAACCACCGAGCCGTTGCTGCTCGACCGCCGCCACTACGAGTACAGGCTGGTGGCAGACCAGCGGCACGAAACGACGACCGAGATCCACTCGATCGTATCGGTGGTGCTGTCGGACCCGTCCAGCGACCGTTCGCAAAGCGTGCGGCCGTTCTCCGCGGCGTCGGATGACGAGGCGGGCGCCGGCGATCTGTTCTGGGCGGCCCGGCGCGAGCCCGCCCTGGGCGCCAACCTGTCCGGCACCGATATGTACCTGAGTTTTATCGATGGGGCCCACCTGCAGGGCCTGCCGGTGGAGCCGGTGGTTTATGCCAACGTGCTGTGCACCAACCGGCGCCTGGCCGAACAAGTGCCGGTGGGCGCGCGCATGGTGGTCGAGCACGTTTCACAGAATGCGCGCGTGCGCTGCCTCTACGAGCCCACCGTGCAACGCAATCCGCCGCTTGGCAGCGAGACGCTGTGGCAGTTGATATCGCTGCTGACGCTCAATCACGGGGCGTTGGCCAGCGGGGCGACCGGGCGGGCGCAGGTGCAGCAGATGCTGCAGTTGTTCGCCGGCGACGGAACGCGCGAGCTGGAGCAGATTCGCGGCATCCGCAGCGTACAGGTGCGCGGCGTGACGGCGCGCGTCGGTACCGACGCATGGCGGGGTTACTGCCGCGGCACGGAAGTGACCATCGAGTTCGATACCGATGCCTTTGTCGGCGGATCGCCACTGCTGATGGGCGCCGTGCTGGCGCGGTATTTCGCCCTCTACACATCGGTGAATTCCTTTGTACGGCTGGTGGTACGCCGGGGAGACGAGATATGGAAGCAATGGGAGCCGATGACGGGTTGCCAGCAGTTGCTTTGATCGGCCAGCTGAGCGCGCGCCCCGCCGGCTTCGATCTGTTCCAGGCCATCAGCCTGCTGGAACGGGCAGTTCCCGGCGCGCAGCCGCTCGGGCGCGGCAACGGCGCTGGCGAAGCCGTGCGCCTGCGGGGACTGGTGTCGCTGGCGTTCCAGCCCGCCGACATCCGCACCGTGCGCAAGGAAGCGGCCGGGGCCGAGTACTACAGCTGTCCGGCGTACACGCTGACCACCCCCGTGCTGACGCTTGCCGGCACGGACGGGCCGTTGCCGCTCGCCTACACGGAGATGCTGCTCGAGCGGCAGGCAGCGCGCGACCATGCCACGTCCGAGTTGCTCGACATTTTCAATCACCGCTTCCTGTCGTTCCTGTACCGCGGGCGCAAGAAGCATGCGCCCGCGCTGGCCGGACAAACGCCGGCCGCCAGCACGCTCGCATCCTGCCTGGACGCGCTGAGCAACCTGGGACTGCGCCGCGGCGAGCGCGGCCCGCATGGCGCGGCGCTTTGGTTGGGGCATGCGGGGCTGCTCGGCGGTGGCCCGCGCTCGATGGCGGGGCTGCTGGCACTGCTGTCCGACCGCCTCGGCCTGCGGGTGAACGGCGCCCAGTTCATTGGCGCCTGGCGCACGGTGGACGAGGGGGATTCGCTGCGGCTGTCCGCGCGCGGTACCGGCGTGCAGGCCGGACTCGGGCTCGCGGGCATGCTTGGACGCAGAACCTGGGATCAGGCGGCGGGCATCCGCATCGAGGTCCACGCGCTGGCGCCGGAGCGCGTCGCCGCGCTGCTGCCCGGTGGCCGCGACTTTGAACGCGTGGCATGGCTGGTGCATTGCCACGCGCAGCAGGAGTTCAATGTAGAGCTGGTCCTGCATATCGCATCGCGGCAGCCGGCGCACCTGGGGCGCGCTGCGTCCCGCCTCGGGTGGACGTCGTGGCTGGCCGTCGCATCCGACCCCGCGGCCGATGCCACCTCGGCCAGCACCGCATCCGCCACCACGCGCCGCCCCGCGATGGTCCGACTTGCCCTGCGCGCGGCCGGCGCCGCGCCCCGGAATTCCTGAATCGGTCAAGCATGGACATCGACATCCGCACCCTACTCAGCCGGCTCGATCCGGAGTGCCGCCAAGCCATGGAGCAGGCAGCGCAGCTTTGCGTCAGGCAGACGCATTACAACGTCGACGTGGAGCATCTGTTGCTGCAGTTGCTGGAGGCGGACACGCCGGATCTGCGCGCGATCCTGGCGCACTTCGAGCTGGCCCCGGAACTGCTTGGCTCGCAGTTGCAAAAGGCCATCGACGGCTTCAAGCGCGGCAACGGCCGCACCCCTGCGCTGTCGCCGAACTTCTCGCCGCTGTTCCAGGAAGCCTGGCTACTGAGCTCAATGCTGTTGGGCGAGCAGCAGGTCCGCGCCGGCGCGCTGGTGCTGGCGCTGCTGGAAGTCGAGAGCCTGCGCGGCATGCTGCTGGAGTCCGCGCCCGCGCTACTGAAAATCCCGCGCGCCGCACTTCGCGAGGCCTTGCCAACGCTCCTGTCGCGTTCGCAGGAAGGTGGCTCGCCCGATCCGTCGCCCCATGCCGGTGGGCCAAGGCCGGCGACGTTCGGCATGCCGGGCGCCGCGGGCGGCACCCGGACATCCGCGCTCGCGCAATACACCGTTGACCTCACCGCGCAGGCGCGCGAAGGCAGGATCGATCCTGTACGAGGGCGCGACAACGAGATCCGCCAGCTGGTTGACGTATTGATGCGCCGCCGCCAGAACAATCCCATCCTGACCGGCGAAGCCGGCGTGGGCAAGACGGCGGTGGTCGAAGGGTTCGCCCAGCGCATCGTTGCCGGGGATGTGCCGCCCGCGCTGCGCGCCGTCTCGGTCCGCTCGCTGGACCTTGCGTTGCTGCAAGCGGGCGCCGGCGTCAAGGGCGAGTTCGAGAACCGGTTGAAGTCCGTGATCGCCGAAGTGGCGGCATCGCCGGTGCCGGTCATCCTGTTCATCGACGAAGCGCACCAGCTGATCGGCGCGGGCGGCAGCGAAGGGCAGGGCGATGCCGCCAACCTGCTCAAGCCGGCGCTGGCGCGCGGCGAGTTGCGCACCATCGCCGCCACCACGTGGGCCGAGTACAAGAAGTACATCGAACGCGATCCGGCGCTGGCGCGGCGCTTCCAGATCGTCAAGATCGAGGAGCCCGGCGAAGCCGCGGCCATCGAGATGCTGCGTGGCGTGGTGCGCAAGCTCGAAGCGCACCACGGCGTGGAGATCCTGGACGACGCCGTGCGCGACGCGGTAAAGCTGTCGCACCGTTACGTCTCCGGCCGCCAGTTGCCGGACAAAGCCATCAGCGTGCTGGATACAGCCTGCGCCCGCGTGGCCATCGCGCAAAGCGGCGTGCCGCAGGAAATCGAAGCGCTGGGGCGCGAGATGGAAAGCGCCGAGAATCAGTTGCGCATCCTGCGCCATGAAGCGGCTACCGGCAGCAACCGGGCCGAAGCCATCGCCAGCACCACGCGCCAGCTCGCCGAAGGGCAGGCGCAGCATGCGCGGCTGAGCGGCAAGCTCGTCACGGAGAAGCGCGCCGTCGCGGAGATCCTCACCTGGCGCCGCAAGATTGCCAGCTTCCTGGCTGACGAGAGCAGCATCGAGGAAGGCGAGGATGGGGAATCGCTCGCCGCCAACCTGGCACGGCTGGAGAAGGGGCTGGAGGCGGTGCAATGCGACGAACCAATGGTGCCCGTCTGCGTGAGCTCGGCCACGGTCGCGGAAGTGATCTCCGGCTGGACCGGCATTCCGATGGGGCGCATGCTCGCCGACGAACTGCACACCGTGCTGTACCTGCAGGACAAGCTGGCCGAGCGCGTGGTCGGGCAGGACGAGGCGCTGGATGCAATTGCCCGGCGCATCCGCACCTTCCGCGCCGACCTGGACGATCCAGGCAAGCCTGTGGGCGTGTTCCTGCTGGTGGGCCCGAGCGGCGTCGGCAAGACCGAGACCGCGTGCGCGCTTGCCGACCTGCTGTACGACGGAGAGCGCAACCTGATCACCGTCAATATGTCGGAGTTCCAGGAAGCGCACAGCGTCTCGGCATTGAAGGGCGCGCCACCTGGCTATGTAGGCTATGGGCGTGGTGGCGTGCTGACCGAAGCGGTGCGGCGCCGCCCGTACAGCGTGGTCCTGCTCGACGAAATGGAAAAGGCCCATCCCGATGTGCTTGAGCTGTTCTTCCAGGTCTTCGACAAGGGCGTGATGGAGGATGGCGAAGGCGTGCCGATCGATTTCCGCAACACGGTGATACTGCTGACTTCCAACGCCGCGCAGGACGTGATCACGGAAGCATCGCGCGGCGGCCGCCGGCCCCCGCCGCAGGAACTGGTGGACCGCCTGCGGCCAGCCCTGCTGGAACGCTTCAGCCCGGCCTTCCTGGCACGCATGGTGCTGGTGCCCTACCATCATCTCGGCGATGCGCAGATCGCCTCCATCATCGATCTCAAGCTCAAGCGGCTGGCGCAGCGCTTCGAGCGCAACCACCATGCACGCCTGACCTGGGACGATGCGCTCGCTCGCGCCATCCTGCAGCGCTGTACCGAGGTGGATAGCGGCGCGCGCAACGTGGACCATATCCTGACGCAGTCGGTGCTGCCGGAGCTGGCGCGCCAGGTCCTGGAGCGCATGTCGCTGGCCGAGCCTTTCGGCGCCGTCAGGCTGTCGCTGTCCCCGGCGGGCAGTGTCGTCTTCCGCTTCTTGTCTCCCGAGGAGGCCTGATTCATGTATACAAGCACGTCCAGCCAGTCGGACAGGTTTGCCCGCGTTGCCACGCCGTTTGGCGAGGATGTACTGCTGCTGGATGGATTCGCCGGGCGCGAGGCGATATCCGAGCCGTTCCGCTTCCAGTTGCGGATGCGCTCGTCCAACAAGGCGCTCGATCCCAGCGCGATCATGGGGCAGAAGGTTACCGTCACCGTGCAGCGCGATGCCTTGCCCAAGCGCTATGTAAATGGCATCGTCGCCCGCTTTGCGCACACCGGCGCGGACCTGCACTACGCCTTTTATACGGCGGAGCTGGTGCCACGGTTGTGGCTGCTCACGCTGGGCCGGGACCGGGCGATCTACCAGAACCTGAGCGCGCTGGACATTGTCAGGAAGGTGCTCGCCGCTTTCGAGGTAGCGTTTGAATCGCGCGCTACGGACGCGCGCTATCCGGTGCGCGAGTATTGCGTGCAATACGAGGAAAGCCCCTACCAGTTCATTGCGCGGCTGATGGAGGAAGAGGGGATCTTCTACTTCTTCACCTTTGCCGACGGTGCGCACACCATGGTGCTGGCCGATAGCCCCTCGGCGCATGCCGCGCCGGCGCAGGGCGGCACGCTCTGGCTGGCCGGTGCCACGGATGTGCCCTCCACCAGCGAGCCGTTGCACGCGTTCGGGATGGTCCAGGGCATCGGCGCAGCCAGCCACGAACTGGCCGATTACGACTACCTGCAGGCGATGACCTCCCGCGCCACCTCGGCGGCCGCCGGCGCCTCCCTTGGCGGGCGGCGCTACCTGTTCCCCGGCAAGCACAAGGACGCCGCCGACGCCAGGCGCAAGGCCGCCATCCAGGTGGCGGCGCAGCATGTGGAAGCCCAGGTCGGCACTGGCGAGAGCACCTGCTTCAGCCTGGCGGCGGGCAACACGTTCAAGCTCGCCGGCCATGCCAATCCCGCCCTCGACGTGCGCTACGTCCTGCGCGCGGTGGAGCACACGGCCAGCGCAGATACCTATGCCAACACCTTCACGGCGTTCCCGCTGTCGGTGCCGTTTCGCGCGCCGCTCGCTACCGCGCGGCCGGTGGTGGCGGGCACGCATACGGCAACGGTGGTGGGTTCGCAGGGAGAAGAGATCTGGACCGATGCCCATGGCCGGATCAAGGTGAAGTTCCACTGGGACCTCTCGCCCGGCGCGGACCAGGATAGCTCCTGCTGGGTGCGGGTATCGCAGGCGTCCGCCGGACAGGGCTGGGGCCATCTGTTCCTGCCGCGCGTGGGGCAGGAAGTGGTGGTGAGCTATATCGATGGCGACCCGGACCGCCCGCTCGTCACCGGCAGCGTCTACAACGTGCGGGGCACGTTGCCAGTCGCGCTGCCTGACATGCAGACCCAGAGCGTGATGCGCTCGCGTTCGTCCAAGGCAGGCAGCGCTGGCAACGAAATGCGCATGGAGGACAAGGCCGGTGCCGAGGAGCTGTACTTCCATGCCCAGCGCGACATGACGGTGGATGTCGAGAACCTGCTGTCCACCACGGTGATCGGCGGCGGCGAGTCGCACGTGATCAAGAAGGGGGACCGCGCGCTGGACGTGCAGTCCGGCAACGAGACGCACAAGGTCAAGGGCACCCGCAAGCTCGAAGTGAGCGGCGACGAGAAGCACGCCAACGGCGCGGCCTTCAACCACGATGTGAGCGGCGACTACAAGCTCAAGGTGAGCGGCAATCTGGTGATCGACGTCACCGGCTCGATCACCATCAAGTCGGCCGGCGCGGTGCAGGTCAAGGCCGGGACCACGCTGGCCAACAAGGCGGGCACCGAACTCAAGAACGAGGCGATGACCATCACCCAGAAGGCGTCTGTTTCGCAGTCCGTGGAAGGCGGCACCATGCTCGCGCTCAAGGGCGCGGTGGTGAAGGCCAATTGACCGCGCCGATACAAGCCCCTTCCACCAGCGCTTCCCTGCCCGATACGGCGGGTGCCGCCGCGCGCGTGGTGGAGGAGCGCGACGAGGCCGGCCGGCTGCTGTGCCGCACGGAGTTCCAGGGCGACCTGCCGCATGGCCGGATGGAGCGTTACGCGCCGGACGGCACGCCGGTGCTGCAGGCGGGGTTCTCCCATGGCGCGCTATCGGGCCCGCTGCGCGCCTACGACGCGGCTGGCGTGCTCTTGCTGGAATCCCACTACGCCGGCGGCAAGCTGCATGGCGCCTCCGCAAGCTACCAGGACGGCCGCCTTGCGGGTGTCCAGCACTACATGCTGGGCCAACTGCATGGCGACAGCGTGACCTATGCCGCGTCCGGCCTGGTGACATCGCGCACCACCTGGCGGCTCGGGCTGCAGGAGGGCGAGGCCGTGTACCTGCACGAGGACGTGGTCGTGCTCCGCAGCCGCTACCGCAACGGACGCCTGGAAGGCGAGACCCGCGCGTACGCCGCCAACGGCACGCTGACGCAATCCGAGCCGTATCGTGCCGGCCTGCTGCACGGCACCGCGCGTCGCTTTGCGCCGGACGGCAGCGTGCTGCAGGAGCGCGCGTATGTGGACGGCAAGCCGCAGGGGGAGTGGCGCGCAACAGCATCCGCCGCCGCGCCGGCACCTGGCGCGCCGCGCCTTTTACAACGTCTCGAACGCTGGGTGAGGGGATAGCGATGGCAATAGAAGTCACTGCGGGCTCGACCATGCAATGCAGTTTCGGCGCGGCGCCGGCGGTACTCGCCGTGCTGCCGGTCAACCGCGTGCTGGGCACCACGCCGGCGGCCACGGCGATGGATCACCTGCCCTTGGTCAACGTGCCGACGTTTGGCGTCTGCAACTGCATGAGCAACCCGATGGTGGCCGCGGCAACGGCTGCCGCGCTTGGCGTGCTCACGCCCATGCCCTGCGTGCCGATGACCGTGTCACCCTGGGTGCCGGGCGCGCCGACCGTGCTGATCGGCGGCTTCCCGGCCCTGCAGAACGCTTCGAAGCTGCTTTGCGCCTGGGGCGGCGTGATCCAGATCGTGGCGCCGGCGCAATTCGACATCATGACCCCTTGAGGACACCATGCCCTACGTTTTCTCGATGACCTCCCGCATGGTGGCGATTGCCGCTACCTGCGCCATATTGCTGTGCGTGCTGCTGTTCCTGATGGGAATGGAGATTGGCGCGCGCCTGGCAAGGCCGCCCGGCTCCGCCGCGCCGGTGCCAGCCGTGGCCAGCGACGGCGCCGCGCCGTCACATCCTGCCGCGCAGCCGTCCGGCGAGGCACCTGCGCAGTCCGCCGCTGTCAGCGAGATGGCAGCGGTCTCCGCTTCTCCTTCCACGCCTTGAAACCGCTTGCGCCAATGTCTTTTGTCAACGCTTTCCTTCGCCTTGTCCCGTCGTGCGGGCCGCGCGGCGTGCGGCGCACTGTCGCCGCCGCAATGACAGGCGCAGTGGCCGCCATCGTGCTGGGCGTTTCCGGTGCCTCGGCTGCCGGCACCGGCCTGCGCGCCGTCAAGGGCACAGTGACCGGAAGCACTGCCACGGCAGGCACGGCGACAGGCAACGTGCTGTACAACGGCGCGCCCGAGCCCGCCCCGGCCCCCGTGGTCACCCCGACCGGCCTGGTCCAGATGCCCGATGGCCGCCTGCTGGCGCCCGAGTTCGCGCGCATCGCCAGCCGGGGCGAGCTGGTCGTCGCCGTGCTGCGCGTCGACCAGCCGCCCTTCTTCCAGGAGCGCGACGGGCAACTGAGCGGGCTGGACATCGACCTTGCCCGCGATCTGGCGCAGAAGCTCCATGTGAAGGTGCGCTTCAACCGCGACGCCACCACCTTCGACGGCGTGGTCAACCTGCTGGCAAAGGGCCAGGCCGATGTGGCAATCAGCAAGCTGTCCCGCACGCTGCAGCGCACGCAGATCATCAGCTTCAGCACGCCCTACCTGCGGCTGAACCGTGCGCTGCTGCTCAATCGCGTCAAGCTGGCGCAATTGCTGCGCGGGCGTTCCGTGTCGGACGTGATCCGAGCCTATGACAGCTCCATCGGCGTGGTGGGAAGCTCGTCGTATCTGGCATACGCGGAGAGCAATTTCCCGAAGGCGCACATCACCCAGTACCCGACCTGGGAGTCCGCGCTCAAGGCGTTGTTCGCGGGTGAGGTCGCCGCCGTCTATCGCGACGAGTTCGAGGTCAAGCGCGTATTGCGCACCGACCCGACCGCGTCGCTGCGCCTGCGGGTCGTCACGCTGGACGATCTGGAGGACACACTGGGCATTGCCGTGAACGTGTCCGCGCCGGCGTTGCTGGCCTTCGTCAACCAATTCCTCGCCGAGCGCCCCAAGCGCCTCGAAGTTGCCGACGTGCTGCAGGCGGCCGAGCAATAACGCACTGGCCCGGAGATGCTGGATACCGATATGAACTACAAGAAACTCTACGCGCTGGCGCTCAATCCCTGGGTCGTGATCGGCAGCCTGGCGCTGGGTGGCTTCATAGGCCTGACGCTGCCGGCGCAAGCGCTGAAACTCGGCGTCGTGGGCGATGTCTATGTCGACCTGCTCAAGATGACCATGCTGCCCTTCATGGTCTCCGCCGTGATCTCCAGCCTGCAGCGCGTGATCCGCGGCGGCGGCGCTTCGCGACTGCTGATGCGGGTGACCACGGTATTTGTCGGCGCCTCGGTCATCGTCGCGGTGGTGGGCGCGGTGGTGCTGATGGTGCTGAGTCCCGGCACCAACCTGTCCAGCCATTCCATGCAGACCTTCGGCGTGATGGTCGGCAATGATGCCAATGCCGGCGACACCGTGATGAAGCTGTACGGCGAGGACGCTCCGCAGAAGACGCTGGGCTTCTCGGACGTGCTGACCAGCCTGGTGCCCACCAATATCTTTGCTGCGCTCGCCAACGGCGACGCGCTCAAGGCGCTGGTGTTCGCGCTGCTGTTCGGGCTGGCCGTGGGGCATGTGCCGGAGCGCATCTCGGTGGGCCTGAGCCAGTCGCTGGAGACCATCTACCAGTCCTGCCAGAAGCTGATGCACTGGCTGAGCCTGCCGCTGCCCGTGATCCTGCTCTGCATGAGCGCGGCGCAGCTGGGCAAGTCGGGCGTCGAGCCCTTGCATGCGATGTTGCAGTTCGTGGTGGCCTTCTTCGTCACCGCGGTGCTGTTGCTGGCGCTGGCGGTCGGCATTATCTGGAAGCGCTCCAACCAGAGCCTCGGCGCCACGCTGGACGCGCTGCGCGCGCCGTTTGCGCTGGCGCTGGCCACGCGCAACAGCGCGGCGTGCATGCCCAGCATGATCGAAAGCCTGGTGGATGGGCTTGGCTTCGCGCGTTCCCGCGTGGAGTTGCTGGTGCCGCTCGCGGTGTCGCTGCTGCGGGTGGGGCCGATGGTCTACTACGTCTGCGCCACGTTGTTTATCGCGCAGCTCTACGGCCATTCGCTGGGACCGCTCGAAATCGGCACCGTGGTACTGGCGTCCGTGCTGGCGGGCTTTGCCTCGGCCGGCATGACCGGGTTGGTCACGGTGTCTCTGGTTGGCATGACGTGCGCCTACCTGGGGCTGCCGTTCGAGGCCGCGTTCATTCTGTTCCTGGCGGTCGATCCGGTCTGCGACATGCTGCGCACGCTGATCCTGGTGATCGGCAACGCGGCGGCGGTATCGGTGATGTGCCCGCGGCCGCTGAAGATCTGACCAGGGAACACGATGGCAATGATCGGAGTACTGGGCGGCATGGGGCCACTGGCCACCGTGGATTTTCTCGAAAGGGTAGTGAGGCTCACCGACGCCACCTGCGACCAGGAGCACCTGCCGATGGTGGTGGCGCACCTGCCGCAGACGCCGGACCGCTCCCGCTCCATCCTGGACGGCGGCGCGCTGCCGCTGCCGTATCTGCTGCAGGGCATTGACCTGCTGAACCGCAACGAGGTTGGCCTGGTGGTGATCCCCTGCAACTCGTCGCACCACTGGTACGCGCAGATGCGCAGCCGCAGCATTGCGCCGATCCTGCATATCGCGCAGACCTGCGTGGCCGCCGTGCCCGAAGGCGTGCGGCGCGTGGCCGTGCTGGCCACGCGCGGCGCGCTGGCATCGGGCATCTACCAGGCAGCGCTGCAGGCGCGGGACATCGAGCCCGTGGTGCCGGAACATACCGTGCAGACGCAGGTAGATGGCTGCATCCGCGCGGTCAAGGCGGGCGGGCTGGACGAAGCTGCGGCCGCGCTGGCGGCTGTCCTGAGCCGGCTGGCCGATAGCGGCGTCAATGCGGCAATCATGGGCTGCACGGAGATCCCCGTGGCCGCCCGGCGGATCCACCCCATGCCACTGCCAACCATCGACAGCACGCTGGAACTGGCCCGGGCTACCGTGGCCTTCGCCACCGCGCGTGGCTGGAACAAGCGCGCATGAAGGCGCTGCGGTGGCTGTCGCGCAGCTTTCCGGGACTACTGCTGTGCCTGGTCGCAGGCGGCATGGCGGGCGCCGTGATGCCGCCGCTGGGCATGTTTGCCTGGCTGATCGGGCAGCTCTACCTGGCCGTGGTGAACATGGCCGCCATACCGCTGCTGGTGGTGGCGACGCTGTTCGGCCTGCGCCAGGCGCTCGCGTTGTCGCGGCCTGCCCTGCGCATCGGCACGACCCTCGTCACGGCGCTCGCGCTGGTGGCGCTGTGCGCCGTGGCGGGCACCCTGGCGGGCCGGCTGGCGGCGCCCGGCGCGCACCTGTCCGGCGCTGCCAGCGGCCAGCTCGGGCAGATGGTGCTGGGCCATGTGGCGGACGCAGGCGAGTCGCGGATCGACCTCTATGCCTCGGCCGCGGCAAGCGGCGAGGGCCGGAGCGGCATCGCCAGTGCCGGCGGCGGCATCGCCGCTGGCCCGGCCCTCCCGGCGGCGACCCGGCCGGATGCGGGGTATCCGCTCAACGAGATCTTCCCCGAAAACTTTTACCGTGCGCTGGCCCAGGGGCACACGCTAGGCATCCTGACCGGGGCCATCCTGTTCGGACTCGCCATCGCGGCTTTGTCGCGCGAGCGGACTGCCACGCTCAACAATGTGCTCGAAGGCATCTACCGCACGCTGGAAAACATCATCGCGCAGGCCAACCTGCTGATTCCCGTGCTGGCTTTCGGCATGGCGGCCCACCTGACCATGCATGCCGAGCGCGCCACTGTCAGTGCCATGGCGGGCCTGCTGATGAGCTTCGGGGCGCTCTCGCTGCTGCTGAGCGTCGGCGCGGTGCTCGCCGTCGGCGCCTGTGCCAGGGCGCCGTTCCTGCACGTGCTGCTGGAGCTCAAGGCGCCGCTGCTGGTGGGGCTTACCTCAGGCAGCGCCACCGCGCCGATCCCGCACACCATTGAAGCCATGAGCGCGCGCCTGGGTTTTCCGCGCGGCCTGGTCGAACTGTTGGTGCCGTTCGGCTCGGTCTTCCTGCGTGCCGGTTCGGCCTTGTACTTCGCACTGGCGGCGGTCTTCGTCGCCAACCTGTATGGGCTGCCGGTGGATGCCATCGAGATGGTGTGGATCGCGTTGGCTTCCACTGGCGTGGCCTTGCTGTCCGCGGGCCAGAACGGGCTGGGTACGATCGGCTATGCCGGCGTGGTGCTCTCGGTGCTGCAGTTGCCGGTGGAGGCGGCCGTCGTGCTGCTGGTCGCGGTCGACCTGATCTGCGACGGCCCGCGCAATGTGCTGAGCCTGGTCTGCACCTGCGCGGTGATCGCGCTGGTCTCGGTGGGACTGCCATCGGAGCGCACCGCCGCGCACGAGGCCCGCGGCAGCGAGCGGCGTGGCGGCGCGGGGGTGCGGTTGTCGCTGACGCGCGCGCAACTGCTGCTAGCGGGCGGCTGTGCCTTGACGGCCGCTTCGCTGATCGTGCTGATGGGCATTGGCGTCGGTGCGAGATAGAGACGAAATCATGTGCTTACGGAGTGAACCGATGAACACCATGCCAGTTTCGCGTACGACCCTGCGCACGCTGGGCGCAAGCCTGGCCGCGCTGCTGCTGGCGCTATCGCTGGCCGGCTGCGCGGTGCCGTCGTTCCTGAGCTTCAAGGGCGACAAGGTGAAATGGAAGCAGGTCACGCTGGCGGCGAAGGACGATGCCAACAACAACAGCCCGGTCGCCGTGGATGTGGTATTCGTCACCGACGAGGCCATGCAGGCCCGGCTGGCCGAACTGCCCGCGTCGAAATGGTTTGCCGGCCGCGAGGACCTGAGCAGCACCTTCCCGAAGGAAATTCGCTACCGCAGCTGGGAGGTGGTGCCTGGCCAGCGGCTTTCGATTGCCGGCGACGACTTCGAAGGGCCGCGCGTAGCGGCGGCCTTCGTCTTCGCCAACTACCGGGAGCCCGGCGCGCACCGTGTCCGGATCGACCAATTCAGCGGCACGCTTGTGATTCAGCTCGACGCCGCCGCCTTTACCGTCTCCACCACGAAATGAACTCGCCGCAACCTCGGTCCCACCCTGTGCCGTATCCGTCCGCTTGCCGGCCACAAGGAGCCGTCCATGCGTGAAACCCTTTCGCTGGTCGATCGCGTCGAGTGGCATGAGGGCATGCTGCTGGCGCCCCAGCACTTCCAGCTGCAGGCGTCGCGCATCGACGCGCTGGTCGCCTGGCAGACGCTCGCGGCCGCGCCGTTCAGCTGGGGCGTGCGCAAGCTGGTGTTCGACACCGGCCTGCTGCCCACCGGGCTGGTGCGCGTGCTGCAGCTCGAAGCAATCCTGCCCGACGGCACCGCGCTCTCCTACGCGGGCGACGATCCGGCGCAGGCTCCGCTGGAGCTGTCGCTGGGGCCATTCGCCGAACCACTGGCAAACGGCATGCTCGATATCCACCTCGTGCTGCCGGTGGCCGGCACCATGCGGCGCGATGCGCAGGTCAGGCGCTTCCGCTCGGTGCCCGGTGCGCCGGTCGAGGACCAGGTGTCGGACGCGCCGCCGGCCGATATCCCGCGCCTGGTGCCCAACCTGATGCTTGCCGCCGGCGCGCGGCCGTCGGCGCTATACGTGTCCTTGTGTCTCGGCACGGTGTTCAAGGACAACGAGGTGGTCCGGCTTGGCGAACGCCTGCCGCCCCTGCTGGAGGTGAGCCGCGACAACCCGCTGTGGACCGCCGTGGCCTCGCTGGCCGGGCAACTGCGCGGCAAGGCGGCGTTCGTCGCCAAGCAGACCGCAACGCCGTCCTCCAAGGCCGACGACCGGCTCACCCAGCTTGAGCTCAAGGACCGCCTGCGCTGCCTGCTGAGCGGCCTGCCGCTGGTGGAGGCAGTGTTGCGCACGCCGCATCTGCATCCGCTCGCGCTATACCTGGCGCTGGCCTCGCTGCTGGGCTCGCTCAGCATGCTCAAGCCGGGCGGGCTGCCGCCCGTGCCGCATGACTACGATCATGCCGATCCCCTGTCGGCCTTCACGCCGCTGTTGCGCGCGCTGCGCGAGGCCATGGCCGCGGTCAGCGACGAGTACCGCGAGCAGAAGTTCGAGTTTCGCGACGGCGCCTTCGAGATCCTGCTGCAGCCGGACTGGATCGGGGAGCGCCTGGTGATCGGCCTGCGCGGGCTATCGGAGCGTGACCTGCTGGCGTGGATGGGCGGTGCCGTGGCGGGCTCGCAATCGCTTTATCCGTCGCTGCGCAGCCGGCGCGTGCTGGGTGCGGCGCGGCGCGTGGTGGACCACGCGGAGGACCTGGGCGTGCGTTCCGGCTCCGGCTACCTGCTGTTCGAAATCGAGGCCGATCCCGGCCTGGTCCACGCCAATGAATCCCTCGTGATCGGCAATCCCAACGAAGGCGCCAACGCCCAGCGGCCCCAGGAAGTGGTGCTGTTCGTCAAGGGCTGACGGGATAAGGCTCCCTGTCAAGATTATGTAAGCAACGTAAGCAACGTAAGCAACTTGAGTAACGTGAGAAAGTGACCATGGCACGCTATCGACCCGAGACCGAGGAAGACGACCTCGTCACCGAGCAGTTCCGCGCTTTTCTTGGTGAACTGATGCAGGCGCAGGCACGCGCGGCCGACGTGCCCGATGCCGAACTGGCCGCGCAGGACATGAGCCGGCATTTGCTGAACCTGCTGGAAATCCAGACATTGCAATCGCGCCGCGAAAGCACCCGCTTCGAGATGGAAGACGTGGCCGACGCCCGCTACCTCAAGGCGGTGCTGGCCGACGAGATCTTGCTGAACACGCCCTGGGCGGGGCAAGAGGCATGGCCAGGCCATCTGCTTGAATCGACGCTGTTTCGCACCAACGTGGCCGGCGACCAGGTCTTTCAACGCATCGAGCAATTGCTGCTCGACCGCGAACCCTCGCGGCGCAATATCGCGCGGCTCTATCTGTTCGCCCTGTCGCTCGGTTTCCAGGGGCGGTTTCGCGGCACGGATGCCGACGCCCGGCTGCGCAGCCTGCGCGGTGAACTGTACGAGTTCGTCTACCAGCGGCGCCCCGACCTGGGCGGCCGGGATCGCGTGGTGAGCGATGGTGCCTATGCGCATACGCTGTCGCACATTGCGCCGCGCAAGCTGCCAACGGTGACGCGCTGGACCGTAGTCTTCCTGCTCGGCCTGGTCAGCCTGCTGGCGCTGTCCGAGATACTTTGGCTGTGGCAGTCGTGGCCGGTGCGCGAAGCGCTGCGGGACGACACCGTGGCGGGAGGCAGCCTGTGAGACGCCGCCTGCCTATCCCGGGCGAGGGGGCATCGCCATGCTGACCAGCAATCTTTTCCTGCTGTCGATCGCCGTGCTCACGCTGGTGCTGCTCGCCGTGCTTGGCGCGGTGTTCTACTTCGCGGCGCAGGCCGCGCGCGCCAAGCCGGGGGCGGAGCGGAAGATCGTGCAGATGCGCTCGGATTCGCTGCGCGCTGCCTTCCGCCAGGCGGTCGAGCTGATCGAAGGCAATATCGCCTCGCGCGCGGAGCGCTACAACATCCCCTGGATCATGGTGCTCAACGAAGGGGAGGGCGCCCGCGCCCTGCCGATCGCCCAGTCGGGCGTGGCCAGCGTGCTGAGCTCGGATGCGGCCAACGCCGCGGCGACCCAGGGTATCTCGTGGAACTTCTTCGACCGCGGCGTGGTGATCGATATCAATACTGCCTATCTCGGCTCGCGCGTCGACGACGGCGACGAGAAGCCGTGGGACGAGTTCCTCGGGCTGTGCCGCAACTACCGTGCGCAGCGCCCCTTCGACAGTGTGGTCATTACCGTCCCCGCGGCCATGCTGCTGGCCGACGATACCGATGCCCAGCTAGAACTGGTGAGCGGCGCCAAGCTCGCGCACCGGCGCTTGTGGCTGGCACAGAACCGTTTCGCGGTCCGCTTTGCCGTGTACGTGGTCGTGACCGGATGCGAGTCGCTGCCGGGCTTCGCGCCGTTTGCCAAGGCATTGCCCGAGCCGATGCGCGCGAGCATGCTGGGCTGGTCCTCGCCATTCGACCTTTCTGCGACGTATCAATCGGGCTGGGTGGATGCCGCGGTGGCCAGCATCGCACGCTCGGTATCGGACACCACCGCGGAACTGATGGCGCTGGCGCCGGGCGACCTGGATGCGAGCCTGTTCCTTTTGCTACCTGCCCGCATCGATGCCATGCGCGCGCAATTGCTGCGCTATGTCGACGAGCTGCTGCGGCCCAGTGCCTATCATGAGCCCTTCTTTTTCCGTGGCATCTATCTCACAGGCGACAGCGGCGAGCTGCCGGCGGTCAGCCTGGCACAGATGCCGGCGCGTGGCGATGTTCCCGAAGCGCCCGATGGCGGTGTTGCGCCCCGTGCGGACGAACGCGTGGAGCCGGTGCTGCACGGTGCCGAACCGGCGGCGATGCTCAACGAGCTGATGCTGCAGCCAGCCTTCCTGCGCGACTTGTTCGAGAAGAAGATCTTCCTCGAATACGGCCTGACCCGGCCGTCACGCTCCCAGCACCTGGCGCGTCCGGTCGTGCACCGCGCACTGCGCTGGGGCGGTGCAGCGCTGCTGGGCGGATGGGGTGCCGCGCTGGTGGTCGCCGCCTGGCAGATGAGCCACGGCTATACCGAATTGCTGGCGGCGCTGGGCGAGACGGGCAACGCCGCCCAGCAGCGCGCCATGGCGGCGCAGCGCGGGCAGGACCTGCCGGCCGACTGGTATCGCCGCCAGGCGCTGGGCCTGATCGCGATGAACCAGCGGCTGAGCGCGATATCCGCCACGTCGGCCGTCATGCCGGGCTCCTGGCGCCCGTTCGACGATCTGGACGAACGCGTCCGCGCGCGTTTCCAGCGCGCCTTCGGCGAAATCGCCGTTGCCACGATCCACCGGGAACTGCAGGCGCGCGTGAGCCAGCTCACCGGGGTGGGGCGCGATTCCACGACCGGCCAGCTGATCGTGGGCGACGACTGCGCGGCGCCGGCTGGCGCGCGTGGGGATGCACAGCCGGCGCCCAGCCTGGCGGTCGACGACTTGCCCGCTATGCGCGCCCTGCAGCAATACGTGACGTCGGTCGAGCAGTTCGATGCCGCGCTGCAGGCGTTGCGCCGCCTGGAGACCGACGCGCCAGACAACGCCGACGCGCTGCGGCTCGTAGTGCGCTATGCGTTCGGCGTCGAGCTGGAAGGCAATGTATCGGCCAGCCTGCCGTTCTTCCGCCGCGATGCGGACACGCTGCGCCGGCCTGCCGGCGCAGCATTGGCCATGCCAGCCTCCCCGGCGCTCGGCGCGGCGGCATTGCTGCCGCCGCTGCGCTGCACCTTCGACAAGGGCGGCCGCCAACTCGACGACGGCCTGTTCGCCAACAACGCATTGCTGGTCGCAGAACGCGCCATCAGGGCGCACCTGGAAAGCCTGGCCGCCGCGGAATCCGGCAGGAGCGGCTTTGGACGCATCATTGGCGACTATCGCGGCATCGTCGCGGGCATCAGCGCCGAGCAAGAGCTGCTGGCGCCCGGCAAGGGCGGCTGGCTGCGGCAAGCGCAGTTCGCGCCCGGTCCGGTGTATGACCGCACGTTGTCGCGGGCCGCGCAGAGCCGCTTGCTGGGCGAGGACGTCGCCGCGCGCGTGCGGGAACGCTCCCAGGCTGGCTTCCAGGCCTTCAAGAGCGAGCTGGCGCAGCGCCTGGGCGGCTCGGATGCGGGCGTGGCCTGGAACGACAAGGACGCCCGCTTTGCGGTGACGCCGGAGCGCCTGGCCTTGCGCGACCGCCTGGCCGCCTTGCTGAACCAGCCCTTTATGGTGCCGCCGCGCGACCTCGAGCTGCCTGCCGTTCCGGCGGGGGCGGTCATTCTGTGGGACCGGGCGCTACTGGACCAGGCCATTGTCCTGGGCGACACGCGCAAGCGCTTCCTGGCCGAAGGCCTTGCCAACCTGCCCGCCGCCTCCCGCGATGCGGTCACCCAATCCATCGACCTGCAGTTCACGCGGCTGCTGACCGACCAGATCGCATTGGCCGCCACGGTGGCGCCGCTGCAGGGCGACATGGACAGCGCGGGCTTCGAGGCCGCAATGGCCCGCCTGTTGCGTATCAAGTCGATGCTGGCGGAGATGCATGCCAGCGCGCGTATCGAAGACCTCGACGCGCTGGTCTCGCGCGACGCCATGGCGCGGCTGCGGGCAGTGGACGAGGCGCTGCGGCAGTCCGAACTGTACGCGGTGCGGCAGGACATGGGCTACGACGTCGCACGCGCCGGCCGCTCGCCGCTGCTGGCCGCCTTCGGGCTGTCCGACAGAGCCGGGCTGGCGCCCTACCTGGATCAGCAGTCGGCACGCGCGCAGGCGCTCGGGCGCGAAGCTGCGATCTACCTCGCCGCCCTGGGCGGAGGCGACGCCACGTCGCCGCTGGCGGGGCGCTGGCAGGACATCAATCGCGATCTGGAACGCTACCGCCTGAAGAATCCCAACAGCCGGCTGCTGATACTGGAGCAGTTCGTGCTCGCCGTGGCGGCGGACCCGGGTAACGGCGGCTGCTTCGCGAAGTTTGCCGGGCGGCCCTCGGCGAGCGGGACCGACGACTACTTCGCCGCGCTGCATGTGCGCTTGTACGAAAGCCTGCTTGCGCGTTGCGGCCAAGGGTATTTCACCGAACTGCAGCGGCAGTGGGAAGGCTTCTCCGTGTCGTTCAACGAGCGCGTCGCGGGCCGGCTGCCGTTTGCCGGCGTGCCGGGTGGCGACGGTGGCGCGGCGGATACCCGCACGGCGGATTTCGGCGAGCTGGGGCACGTGCTCCAGCGCTACGAGCCGCTGTCGGCGATCTACCGCGAATCGCGTGGCGGCGGCGCCTTGAAGGACATCGCCGCCGGCGCGCCGGTGCACCAGTTCATCGACAACTTCGACCAGGTGAAGACCTTGCTCGCGCCGCTCTATCCCGCCGAGGAGGGCGCCCCAGGCGGCTACGACGTGAGTGCAGAGTTCCGCGTCAACCGCAGCGGGGAAAGCGCCGGCAACCAGGTCATCGACTGGACGCTGTCGGTCGGCGGGCAGAGCCTGTCGATGCGCGACGCGCCGCGCACGCTGCGCTGGGAATATGGCAATCCGGTACTGCTGACCTTGCGCTTTGCCAAGGACTCGCCGCTGATCGCGCTCGGCGACCCGGACCAGCGCGCGCTGTCTGCCGACGGCAAGACGCTCACCTGGCGCTTTGCCGATCCGTTGGCACTGCTTACGCTGATCGGGCGCCAGCGCGTGCCGGATCCCGGTCTGCGCGCGGACAGTACATCGCAGGTGCTGCGTTTCGAGTTCCCGCTCGGCACGGCCAGCCCCGCCGATTTGTCCGCGGCGCCGAAGCAGGCGCGCGGCCGCGTATTCCTGCGTATCGCGCTGACCCCGGCCGGCAAGAAGACACCGCTGCCGTGGCCGCGCAGCTTTCCCAACAGAGCTCCCGAATGGAACGCCTTATGAACCCGCCTACCCTGGCTGACGCCGCGCCGGCCTTGCCCGCCCTGGCCTTGCCCGCGCTGGCCCTGCCTGCGCTGGCCTTGCCCGCCCTGCACATCGACCTTGACACCCTTCTGGCGCCCGTGCCGGGCGACAACCCGGGCGGGACCGGCTTGCGCTATGCGCCGGTCTACCAGGCCATCCGCCAAGCGCGCACGCATGACGACGCCAGCTTGCCGATGGGCGATTGGGAGCGGCCCCTCGTCAAGGCGGACTGGAAGCAGGTAGCCGCGCTGTGCGGCGACGCGCTCGCCGGCCGCAGCAAGGATTTCCAGCTGGCTGCATGGCTGTGCGAGGCCTGGACGCACCTGCGTGGCATCGAAGGCTTCGCCGCCGGCACGCGGGTGCTGGCCGGGCTTGCCACGCACTACTGGGACACCGCCTACCCAAAGATCGAGGCCGGCGACACCGATGCAAGATGCGCGCCATTCGCCTGGCTGAACGAAACGCTGCCCATGGTCCTGGCGCTGCATATCCCCTTGCTGCGGCTGGACGAGCCGGATGCTGCCGTGGTCAACCTGGACGTGTGGGAGCGCGCCGCGAACGGATCCGACGGCGAGGACGGCCTTTCGCGTGAGTTCCTTGCCAGGCGCGCCGGCGAGAGCGCGAACCGCGCGGTGCTGGCGAGCGCGCACCGGCATCTGGCCGAGGCGCTGCCGCTATGGACGGACTTCGGGCGCTTGCTGGACGAGCGGCTAGGTGCCGACGCCCCAAGCCTGGCGCGCGTAGCCAGCGCGCTGGCGCGGCTCTCGCGGGCGGTGGCTGCGTTGCTGGGCGACGCCGCCGTGGCGGCGCCCGCCGCGAAGCAGCCTGTGGCTGGTACCGCGCCACACGGCGCAGGGCATGCAGATGCCCCTCACGATCTTCCGGATGACCMGTGTGGGCAGGCGGTGGCGCCAGCCGCGCCGGGGGCACCCACGGCGCAAGCGCCTGCCGGCGGCATAGCGAGCCGCGCGCACGCCTACCGCCTGCTGGAAGAGGTGGCGGATTACCTCGCGCAAGAGGAACCGCATAGCCCCACGCCATACCTGCTCAGGCGGGCCATCGGCTGGGGCGGCATGCCGCTGGCGGAGCTGATGCGGGACATCCTGCGCGACGAGGGAGATGTCGACCGTTATCTGGCGCTGCTGGAGCGCCGCTGAGCGGCCATCGGTTCGGCATACGTTGCCGGCATATTGGCCCATCAAGTTACGTGCACGTGCTCGATCAAGGACGTACCAGCGCCGGTTTTTGCGTGTTCGGTCAGGTCCAAAGATATCGCCAATAACCGGATGGTAAATATTTGGGTGAGGTATGGATTGTCCGTGCAGTCCGAGTTTCGGGGCTGCATACACTGGTGTCGCTAACAAACCGTGCAGCCATTCGCTTGCACTCAGTGTGTCCCAAATACCTTCAGATGTAGAAATACCAAGCCGTTTCCCTTGTGAGTCCCACTTCGTTGCTTTTGCAATCACTGCATGTGGAAATTCAGTGTGTGGACATATTATATTTGCCCACGAATCACAAACAATAGCTTGCGAATAATGATTATTAGTCGCCATATGTCCGACATTCGTTAAATAACTAGGGTGCCTATCGCCATTCTTTCATGGTCGCATCTTTGTCTCCGTATTCCATTGAATTTTCGGTAGCGTGGCGATAGTCACTCTGAATCCCGTTGCTTGCCATGAAAAACCTTGTCGCATAAATCCGGCAACTGCGCGTGGGGCTGGCGTTTGGCTGCAACAGAATGGACGGTAACGGGCGATCGCCCGTAGCATGCTATACAGCTGGATGGCACTCGCACGCCGACAGTCCGTTCACATCGGACTGAATTCCTGGCCACTGAGCCCCTTTGTCTTCAGGAGCAACGGCACCATTCCAAATACTTTAAATCGACAGGGCGCTCAAGGAACACATCCGAGTAAATCTTAATAGCTCGAATGATCGCTCTATCACAGCCAACTGGACCACCATCGGCCTTTAGTCCGATCTGCGCGGATTTTCACTCCTTATTCCACCAATCGGGACAAGGGCCGCGCCGTTACGCTCCTGAGCAAAGAATGACGCATACGACTTTCAGTTGTCCGTCGTTGTGCACATGTTCCTGCAGGACGCAAAAAAAATCGGCGCATACAGTCGATACAGACCGGCGCCAGGGTGAAGTCGCGTCATAAGGGCCGATGCCTTGCTGGATACCCGTATCTGCCCGCGTATCGGCAGCAACAAGGGCGACGCGACAGCGAGGCGACCGGCAGGCTTTCTGCCGGGTACCAGCAGCTGTCGCAATACAGCGCTCGCCAATGGCGACGCCATCAATCAGTTCTCGCCCGGGGGAAGTCCTGCGTGCCGGCCGTATCATCCGCGCGCCACGGGGCTTCCTGACAAGCCGGACCGCTTCGGTGGGCCGGGCCTTTTCCCAACTCGCCATTCAGAGGTTCCAACCATGGCTATTTCTTCGATAGGTGTCGGCTCCAAGCTGGATCTGTCTACCCTGCTGGACAATTTGCAAAAGGCGGAAAGCACCAAGCTCACCGCCCTCAACGGCAAGGCTGCGGTGCTAGGCACAAAATTCTCCGCCTACGCCCAGTTGCAAGGGGCGCTGGCGTCCTTCCAGATCGCCGCCAGTGCCCTTGGCACCGCGAGCCTGTACAACAGCACCACCACCACGTCCAGCAACACCGGCGTGCTGACCGTCGCGACCGACAAGACCGCGATGGCGGGCAGCTACGCCATCAACGTGTCGCAACTGGCACAGGCGCAGACGCTGGTGTCGAACGGCATCACCGACAGCACCGGCCAGCAGCTCGGCAGCGCCGAGATCAAGATCGAGATCGGCACGACCGTGGGCAACGTTTTCACACCCGGCACCGCGGCGGCGGTTTCGGTCAACATCAACGGCACCAACAACACGCTGGCCGGCATCCGCGACGCCATCAACAAGTCCAACGCGGGCGTCACGGCCAGCATCGTCAATGACGGCGGCGCCACGCCCTATCACCTGGTGCTGACCTCCAACACCACGGGCGAAAAGTCCAGCATGCGTGTCTCGGTGGCAGACAACGGCGGCGGCGACCCCAGCAG